>NZ_DLHL01000039.1 GCF_002483225.1 Gemmatimonas sp. UBA7669
AGACATTATTCAGGACGCGACAGTTGTCGCTGGAGCCGGATTCCCATCCGGCCGCACGGCCGTTCAAGCAGGCCCTCGTGGAGGACGGTATTCCGTTCACATCATTTGGGGTGGACGACGTGCAGGCCGAATACGAACGGCTCAGCGCGAAGGGTGTGCGATTCACGCAACAGCCCACGAATCTCGGGCCGGTGATTGTGGCCACGCTGGACGACACCTGCGGCAATCTGCTGCAGATTGCGCAGTTGACCGGTCAGGGGTGATGCGAACGGGCGGCCGAGTCGTGTTGTGGACTCCGCCGCCCGTCATGTAGCTGGGTATGCGTTGGGCTCAGATGGTGCGACGCACCGGCGCGGCGAATGGGTCGGCGTCCCAGGCGTCGGTGGTCAGCGCCGGTAGCGCCGCAGTCGTGCCCGCTCGCCGCTGCGTTGCGGTGCGCCACGGAGCGGCCGGCGCGGGTGGCTGCACGGCGTTGGTCAACTGCTGCGTGATGCTCACTGCACGCGCGCGTCCAGCGTTGCCCGGTCGAGCGCTGGCGGACAAGGTGAGATGCACGCGGGTCTTCCAGGTGGTCAAGTCGTCGAAGGTGTTGCCGCTGTTGAGATCTTCACGGCGGAAGTAGTAATCGAGCCCTTCGTCGTCGCGCGCGAAGGCATAACCGGTGGGATGCACCTTGGTGACGAGCGCGTGTACGCTGCCGGCGTCGTCATCGTGTACGGGTGTGTCAGCGACGGCGCTTGACACATGGTCGTCGGCCAGGGCCACGACCAACTGCGGCACTTCGACATCCGCGGGCTCAGTAGGCGGCGCGCCGTCGGTGTGCTCCTGGGGCAAGGACGGCTCGGGCTGCGCGAAGTGCGAGGACGTAAGCTCCGGTGTGTTCACCAGCTTCGGCCAGAGGTCGTCAAGCCAGATGGGATCGAAGTCGCGGAGACGCAGCGGATCGTTGGGGTCGTAGAACTCACGCGGGCAGGAGCCACGTGCCGACACAATGGCCACGCGTTTGCCAAGTCGTCGCACGGCCTGCAACGCCGGCACGAAGTCGCGATCGCCACCCACCACAATGGCAATGTCGAAGGCGGAGAGGGCGGTCATCTCCAGCAGGGCGGTGGCGAGTCCGACGTCGACGGCCTTTTCGCGTGGCTCGTAGGTCTGCTCGTCGGGTCGCTGTGCGCGGCGCACACGTCCGCCCCGGTAGTCGATGTCGTAGCGATAGACTTCGTAGCGGTGTTGCCGGCGCAGGGCATCGAAGAACTCGCTGCGTCGCTGTACGGCGTCATCGTCGACCGGGTCGTAATTGGTGGCGATGGACGCGAAGTAGTGTGTGCGCACGACATCGAGCGGATCGCCCGACGGGAGTTGTCTGGCCACATGCTCGGCGCAGAGCAAGGGCAGGGCACCGAAGCGCAGCGGCCCGCCAACCCGTTTGGCATAGCCCAGTTGATCTGCCATACGGTTGGCCGTTACGGCCAACCAGGTGCCATCGATAAACATCATGGTACGAACGGCCATGTCAGTCGCTCCAACATTGAGGGCATGTGTGATGCGCGTTACACAGAGCGGCCCGCCTTTGCCGAGCCGCCTCTGCATTGTGCGTTGGGCTGGCGCGATGCGCAAGACGCAGCCCGGCAATTGCGCCCGGCGCGCCTGTCGCGCCAATTGAGGCATGACCAACTCCCTTTGCCCTCGCCGCTGGCTGCACTCGAGCCTTGCCCCGCTTCTGTTGCTCACTTCGGCGTCAATTTCCGCTGCGCAGAGTGGCGCGACACGCCCAACCGGTGCCCCGACAGACACCGTGGTGCACATCGCCAAACCGCGCATGCCGCTGCCCGACGAGGCGGCGAGCGCCGGTGTGACACGCTTCTCGTTCATTGCCTACGGCGACACGCGCGGGCGGCGCGATGGCGTGCAGGAGCAGTACGAACACTCGCTCGTGGTCGATCAGATGCTGCGCACCATGACGCAGCTGGAGCGTGGTCCCGATCCGGTGCGTTTCATTCTGCAGAGTGGTGACGCGGTGGTGAATGGGCGTGACCCGAAGCAGTGGAACGTGAGTTTCGTGGGCCTCATCAACCGGCTCACCACCGAGGGCGGCGTGCCGTACTTTCTCGCGCCTGGCAATCACGACGTGACCTCATCGGGTGACCTGGCCAATGCGGGGCGTGCGGAGGGATTGCGCAACTATCTGCGTGCGGTGCAGCAGCTCATTCCGGCGGATGGTGCGACGCGGCGTCTGGCTGGGTACCCCACGTATGCCTTTGGCTACGGCAATGTGTTCGTGCTCGCGTTCGACTCGAACATTGCGGAGGATTCGACGCAGCTCGCATGGGTGGAGTCGCAGTTGGCCGGGCTTGATCGTGAGCGCTATCAGCATGTGATCGCGTTCTTTCACCATCCCGCGTATTCGTCGGGGCCGCATGGTGGCGCCATCATCGAGCGCCCCACGGCCGCGGTGCGTGAGCGCTACATGCCGCTCTTTCGCAAACATGGTGTGACCATGTTGCTGACCGGGCATGAGCACTTCTTCGAGCACTGGGTGGAGCGCTGGAAGGATGTGCGCGGCGAGTGGCAGCGCATGGATCAGTTGGTGAGTGGCGGCGGCGGGGCGCCGCTCTACAGCTACCAGGGCGAGCCGGACCTCCGGCCGTATCTCCGGGCGGGCGTGGCGGACTCGGTGCGGGTGCAGCATCTGGTCAAGCCTGGCATGGAGCCGGGGGACAATGCCTACCACTTCGTGGTGGTGCACGTGGACGGTCCACGCATGTGGCTGGAGGTGATTGGTGTGGACTGGGGCCGGGGCTACCTGCCGTACCGGAGCAACCGCGCGACGGTGCGGGACAGTGTGATTCGGTAATCCCGACCTTGACAGATTCGTCTACTAGGCCAATAGTACTAAATCGTTAGTACTATCGGCTTGGTACATCGGACCTGCGGGTGACGGGAGGTCGGGATGACGGATGCACCGTTGGGTGAGCGCGAGCTGGACGTAATGGCGGCGCTGTGGCGGCTGGGGTCGGGTACGGTCAACGAAGTACGTGATGCGGTGGGAGATCCCCTGGCCTACACCACGATCCTCACGATCCTCCGCAATCTCGAAACCAAACGTTTCGTGCGGCGGGAAGAGGAGGGGAGGGCGCATCGCTACTTCCCCCTGGTCGCCCAGCAGTCGGCGCAGCGCAACGCGTTGTCGCGTGTGCTGCACAGTTTCTTCGGCGGTTCGCCCAAGGCGCTGCTGGCGCAACTCGTACACGACGAGGAGCTCTCCGCCGAAGAATTGCAGGAATTGGCGCGGTCACTGGCGGCGGTGGACAGCAAGACGTCGAATGAGGTCGCCGGTCGCTCGACTCCAGCGAACGCGACACGTCGCGGTTCAGGGCCATCCAAGCGGGGGGCGCCATGAGCGACGTGGCCGTCACCTGGACGGTGGCACTCACGTGGTTGGGTGCGAGCCTGGCGTTTTCGGCGCTGCTTGGTTTGTCGGTGCTTTTCGGGGAGTTGCTGGTGGCGTCGTTCGGCCGACCGCGCCGCTTTCTCTGGGCCAGTGCGCTCGTCTTGGCGGTGATCTGGCCGGTTGCGGGCTGGTTCATGGTGCCGCGTGTGGCGCCGCAATGGGTGGTGCATCCGTACGAACCACCGGCGGCCACGATGGACGTGGGGCCGTCCGCTGTCATCATGCCTGCCGTGGATCGCGCATGGACCGCGTCCAGTCTGCCACCTGTGGCAACCGTGGCAACCCTGTGGGGCGTGCTGTCTCTGGTGATGGCCGGCTTCGTGCTTCGCGGGGCATTGGTGCTCTACAGGGCGCAGCGTGCGGCGCGCCGAGAGGTGCTGCTCGGTGAAACGGTGCTGCGCACGCAGCATGTCGGACCGGCCGTGATTGGTGTGGGGCGCGCCTCGCTGCTGATGCCGGATTGGCTGTGGGAACTCGATGAACGATTGCAGCGACTTGTGCTGCACCATGAGCTGGAGCATCGCCGCGCGGGCGATCCATGGCTGGTGTGGGGCGGTGTGCTTGCCACGCTGATCACCCCGTGGAATCCGGTGATCTGGTGGATGATGCACAGAATGCGTCTCGCCATGGAGATCGACTGCGATGCACGCACGCTCAAGGCCCATCCCGATGCCGGGTCGCAGTATCCGCGCCTGCTCCTGCTCATTGCGCACCTGCGGCAGCGTCCGCAGTACACGCCACATCTGGCGCCCTTGATTATCCCTTCCGCTTCACAACTTTCCCGGAGAATGCGTGCCATGACATCCCCCGTGCCTCTTAAGAGTCCGATGGCAAAGTTGGCGGTGGCTGCCATCACGTTCGGATTGCTCAATGCGGCCTGCTCGCGTCAGATCGCCGGCAATCTGGCGGGGCCTGCGGTGCCGGTGGTGATGGAGTCAGTGCCTGGGGAGGGTGTGTCGGTAGCGCCGAGTGATTCGGTGACGAGCGCGGCGGCCAAGGACTCGGTGTATTTCGATTTTCAGGTGGAGCGGCAGGCAATCGCGCTACCTCCCGGATTTGGGCCACGCTTTGCCGAGGTGCTTGGTACACTGAAGGTGGACGGCGACGTTCTGATGCAGTTTGTCGTTGAACCGGGTGGCACAGTGCGCAAAGAGTCCATCAAGGTTCTCCAGTCACCTCATCCCGAGCTATCCAACGCTGTCGTTGTCGGTCTGAGCGAGCTGCGCTTCCAACCTGCGATGCGCGGTGGTCGACCGGTTGCCCAATTGGTGCAGCAGCGCTCGTCGTTTGGTGTGGGAAAGCCGGTCTCCACTCAGCAGTCCGAGAGCAAAGGCCGCGCTGCTGGAGGTGAAAGGAAGACTGACACGACGCCGACTCCCGCTTCGACGGACCGCGTGCTCTTCGACTTCGAGGTCGATACTCCGGCGATGTTTGCACCGGGCAGTAGCGGCCCGGCGTATCCCGCCGAAGCAAGAGCACGTGGTCTGAACGGCGAGGTGCTGGCGCAATTCGTGGTGGATGTGGACGGAACGGTTGTTCCGGGCAGCATACGCGTCGTGCGCTCCAGCGATTCACTGTTTTCGGCGGCTGTCGAACAATTCCTTCCAAGCGCACGATTCACTCCCGCGAAAAATGGCGGGCAGCCTGTAAGGCAGCTCGTGCAGCAGCCGTTCGGGTTCGAGACCAGGAAGGATTGAGCACGTGGCCGGACCCTTGTTGACTGGTGGAGCAGCGTGGATAATTCCACCATGGCCATCAACCTCAAGAGTCCCGACGCCGAAAAGCTCATCCGGGAGCTGGCGGACATCACTGGTGAGACTATCACCGACACCATTCAGCAGGCGGTGCGCGAGCGGCTCACGCGAGAGCGGCTACGCCGCCTTGGGGCGGTGGAGAAGTCCTGGGCGCGCATCGGGCGCATCCAGGAGCGCATTCGGGCGTATCCCGAGGCGGGCGGTGTGACGGGGGCTGACGCGTGATCCTGACCACGTCAGCGCTGCGGGCGCTCTGGAGAAACGAGGCCGATGCCTCGCTGCTGCACACGGCCATCATGCGCGCGCCGGTTCGGGCCGTGTCAGCGGCCACGGTGGTGGATGCGGCCATGCAGCTCTTGAGTGAGCGGCAGGGGGGCGCCGACCTCGAACTCGATGCGCTGCTGCGTGAGCTCGAGGTGGTGGTGGTGCCATTCAGCGAGTCGCAGGCCCATCGCGCGCGAGAGGCGGCCCGTACCTTCGGACCCGGACGTCACAAGGCGTCATTGGGGTTGGGTGACTGCATGGCTTACGCGCTGGCCATCGAGAGTGGCGAGCCCGTGCTGGCCGTGGGTGAGGCCTTTGTGGGCACCGACGTGGAGCGGGTGGCGTACTAGCCCCCCGCTCCGTTTGCTGCGTCAGCGCTTGGTCTTGATAACCACCACGCCGTTGGCGGCGTCGTTGCCGTAGAGCGCCACACCGGCCGCGCCCTTGACCACTTCGACGGACTCGATGGACGAGGGCGCGAGGCGGTTCATGGCAGTTTCGTCGACGCGCTTGCCATCGAGAATGTAGAGGGGCGCGGGGCCGGTACTGGCCTTGGACGACAGACGAATGCGGGTGGGGCTGCTGTCGGTTGATGCGCGCAGCAGCACGGTGTCGCTGTCGGCGCGGCGCAGGCGAAGGACGTTGCTCGGCGCTGCCTCAGTCCGTGCGCTTTCGATGGCCGAGAAGCTGGCTGTCTTGTTGGCATCGGTAGTGGCCACGAACATGAGCTGTTCGCCCTTGTCGCTCTTGCGCACCTCGATGGTGGCGATGCGATCGGACGAGATCTTCATGGCGTCAGCCTTGCTGGTTTCGACGCCGTTCACAAAGAACCGCGCATCGTCAGTCTGTCCGGTGAAAGCCACGGCCTTGCGTTGCGCACTGGCCACGTCCATGGCGGCGACGTCCGTGGCGGTGGGCAGTTCAGCCTTGCAGGCCACAGCGAGTGTGGCCGTAGCCATGACAACGCCGGTGATGCGACGGGCCTGGCGGAAGCGGGCGGGGCGAGCGGTCATCGTGTGCAGTCTCCGTTCGAGGTGGGACGCGCGGTAGGAAAAAGCGGGTACGGCATGCAGGCGGCGCGCGGGTTGCAGCGCGGCCGACAGTTCAATGAGCAATTGACCGTATTCACGCGGCGCGGCCATCTGTGACAGCACGCGCGCGTCGCAGTCGAGTTCAATGGCCAGACGCAGACGCGTGGTCATGAACCAGAGCGCAGCGTTCCACGGCATGAGGACCACGGCCAGGTTGGCCGCGAGCAGCAGGACATGGTCTCCCGCTTGCACATGTGACTGTTCGTGTGCCACCACCAACTGTTGTTCACGCGCACTCCGTGAAAGCAGCCAGGACGGCACCACAATGTCAGGCCGCTGCAGGCCCACCACCGCGGGGCCGAAGTCATCGCTCAGTCGCACGGACTGCGCGCCAATGACGGCCTGAGGCGCATGGGTCACGAGGCGGCGCTGGCGACGATAGCTCGCGAACAGCAACACACCCAGCACGACTGAGGTGAGCGGCCAAGCGAGCAAGAGCGCGTTTGCTGCCACACGATGCGTGGACGGTGCGCTCTGCTGGAGCCGCAGGTGCAGTTGCTGCGCGATGGCCGAACTGGTGTTGCTCAATGATGCCGGTAGTGCCGCGACGACGTCGCGCAGGGCGTCGACGCCGCGTTTGAGGGGCGACGGCGTGGCGAGGGTTGGCTCGAGTCGAAGCGGTACGGCAATACCCGATACGGTCGGCGCCGACACGGGGGTGGTGCGCAGGGGCTGCGTCAGTGCCAACACCGTGGCGAGCGCGATGGCGCCGGCCCAGAGTGCGCGCGCCGGTACGAGCCCGCGCAGCAGGCGCTCCAGCACGAAGGCGGCGGCAGCGAGGCTGGCGGAGACCAGTGAGGCGGTGATCAGCCAGGTGAGCAGCCAGAGCAGCAGGCTGCCGGAGGGCGGGAGGCTGAACAGGTCAGGCATCGTCGCTGGCATTGTCAACTCCGAGTCGCTTGGCGAGCAGTTCGCGCATGCGCTGCAGTTCGTCGCGACTGAGTTGGCGATCGGCGACGAGCTGGGCGAACATGCGTTCGGCGGAGCCTTGGAAGATCGCGTCCTTGATGCGCGTGATGGCGCTGCGGCCGGCCTTGTCGGCGGCCACAGTAGGGAAGTAGCGGTAGGCGCGGCCTTCGGCCTCGTGGCGCACGTAGCCCTTGTCCTCGAGGATCTGGAGGGCGGAGAGCACGGAGGTGTAGGCGAGGTCTTCGTCGAGATGTTCGCGGACGTCGGCGACGGTGGCAGAGCCGAGGCGCCAGAGGACGGACATGACGGCGAGTTCGCGCGGGGGGAAGTGGAGGTCGGACATGGGGTGGAGGGCTACGGGTTCTTCCGTAGTATGGGGGAGGGGGGTGGGGATGTCAACGGGAAAGTCAGTAGAAGCGGGAAGGGGAATGCGGGGCCGTCCACAGATCTGGGCCGTGGGACGTGCGTTCTGGGTGTGAGTGGTTCGGGGGCGGGGTCGCTCGCGTTTACGAGGCGCTGGTGGATCGGGCGGTCGGGGTCCGGGCGGAGGTCGAGGTCGAGGTCGAGGTCGGAGTCGAGGTCACGGTCTGGCGAATCGCGTGATGCCCCCGCCACACCACTCCCACTCATCACCCACGTCCCACGGCCCAGAACTGCGGATCGCGCACCGCAACCCCGACCGCAGTCACCCACTCACACCGTACAAATCCGAACCGCCTCCCCCAACGTCTCGAACCCCGCCTTCTCCGGCATGAACTCATGCGCAAACACTCCCTCGTATCCGCGATCGGCGATCGCGCGTGCGATGGCGCGATAGTTGAGTTCCTGCGCGTCGCCAATCTCGTGCCGCCCCGGCACACCAGCGGTATGGAAGTGCGCAATCCACGGCCAGGCGCGGCCGATGGTGGCAATCACATCGCCCTCCATGACCTGCATGTGGTAGATGTCGTAGAGCAGGCGAAACGACGGACTGTTCACGCCTTCGGCCACCGCTACCGCCCAGGCGGTGTGATCGGCGTGGTAGTCCTTGTGATCGACCTTGCTGTTGAGCATCTCCATGCACAGCACCACGCCGTGCTTTTCGGCGACGGGCATGAGGCGCTTGAGGCCCGTAATGCAGTTGGCGATGCCCTCGCGATCACTGAGGCCGTTGCGGTTGCCGCTGAACACGACAATGCGCTTGACGCCGGCCGCCGCCGCGCGCGCAATGTAGGGCTCGCCGTCACTCACGAGCTTGTGGTGATGCTCCACGCGATTGAAGCCCACGGGAATGCTGCCCCAGCTGTTGCCCATGGTGCACTCGAGGCCGTACTGCGCCGGAATGCTCCACTCCTCAGGGCCCAGGAGATCGATGCCCATGAGACCAATGCGCTTGGCTTCCTTGCACAGGTCATGAATGGGCATGCGCGCAAAACACCAGCGGGCCACCGACTGCTTGAGGCGTCCGGCGGCCGGTGAGTCGCTTGCGTTCACCTGTGCCCCCAATGCTGGTGCCGCCAACGCCGGCGCAGCAAACGCCGGGCCCACAACGGCCGCTGCCCCCATCGTGACGCCGAGGCCGGTAACCAAATGACGGCGGCTATGGGACACGTCGTCAGGCTTCGGCATGCGCACTCCGGAGGCGGGAAGAGCGACGGTCGTCGGTGACGATGCCCGTCGCAAACTGGGTGAGGCTTACTGCAACTGGATGTACAGCGGCACCGGCCAGAGCCGCAAGATCTCTTCACGTGACGTAGCCGGCTTGTCGTTCTTGAGCTTGGTGAACTGCTTCCAGCCCGTGAACTGCACCGGCTCTTTCTTGATGTCACGCCAGTAGGTGTCGCGCTTGAGCCAGGGCGCACCAAAACCGTCCATGTGCATGACCACCTGCACGCGTGGATCGAGCTTGATGTCCTTGGCATTGGTCACGCCCTTGGGGGTGAAGCGATGCACGACCAGAATCTTGGGCGGCAGGTTGTGCTTCTCCACCAGATTGGCGAGGTAGCGGATGGCATAGTTGATGTCGGCCGCGTCGTAGGTGCCGATGCGCTTGCCGGGAATGCCGCCGTTCTTCATGGAGAATTCAGGGTCGATGCCCAGGTGCACGTCGGGACGCACGAGGAACTTCTCGATCCACGGCAGTTCGTCGCGCAACGTGCTCTGACCGACTTGCAGGTCGACGAACATGATGGCGTTCTTGCTCTTCGCCCACCCGTACACCTTCTCGATGAGCGAGCTGTCCATACGTGTGCGATACTTGCCGCTCGGCCCCGGATGCGGATTGGCCACCATGGCAATGAGATGCATGGCCGGCTGTACCGGGTGTGCCGGGTCGGCCTTGTTCCATGCCGCCACTTCCGCGTCGAGCTTGCGCATCATTTCCGGTGGATCGAACTCACCGAGGATGCCCATGCGCCGGCTCAGCGGATTGCCATAGAACGCAATGATGCGCTTGGCAGGAAGAATCGAGCCAGGCAGGGGCGCGGGCATCTTGGGCGGCCAGAGCGAATCGGCGTCGCTGCCGGCATCGCGGAAGGCCATATGCCGATTGCCCGCCTGCGGTCCAAGTGAACCACGCACCTTCTTGCGGCCAGTGTCGGCTGAAGCGGGCTTGGAGGACGCGCCCTTGGTTGCCGCCCCAGTCGCGCGCGAGCCACCACCGGTCGTGTTGGACTGCGCCGAAAGCGGCGTGACAAATACCGTAGCAAGCAGGGCACCAGACAGCAGTCCGGTGGAGAACGAACGAACAGAACGCATGGCAGACACGCTGGGGAAGAGCGAAGGGATACGAAGGAGTGTAGGACGTGATACCCGTCGACGCTAGCGACGTTGCGTTTTGCGACGTGATGTCGGTGACGCTTCGGGCAGCTCGCGAGGTGCCGGATAGTTCATGCGCGCGAGGATGACGGCCGCGCGGCGCGTGGCAATGTTGCCCTGTGGTGACCAGCGCCGAGGTGAGGGCAGAATGGCCGCCATGCGCGCGGCCTCCTCACGAGTGAGCTTGGCCGCACTCTTGCGAAAGTGTCGCTGCGCACCCGCCTCGGCGCCGAACTCATCGGGGCCCCACTCGGCGAGATTGATGTACAGGTCGAGGATGCGTTCCTTGCTCAGCAGGAGCTCGAGCCAGAGCGTGAGATAGACCTCGAGTCCTTTGCGGATGAACGAGCGACCGTTCCAGAGGAAGATATTCTTGGCCACCTGCTGCGTGAGCGTGCTCGCACCGCGCAGTCGTCCGCCCTGGCGCCGACGCTCGAGCGCCTTGCGCAGTTCGAGCGTGTCGATGCCGAAGTGCAGGTAGAAGCGGTCGTCTTCCGAGGCCAGCACGGCGCGGCGCAGACGCGGTGACTGCTGCTCGCGCGACACCGGCGTATGCCGCGGAAACACGGGGCGCGTGCCATCCATGAGACGACTGCCGGCGCGGGCCAGCATGACCGCCGTGATGGGTGGGTCGACCACCGAGAACAGCAGGATGGCCGGCACTGGAAGCAGCAGGAACACGGCGAGACCGATAGCCAAGCGGCGCAGCCAACGTCGCCACCCGGTACCGCGCTTCGTGCCCGTCTTGCGGCGAGGACTCATGCAGTGCTCACGGCTCCCGCAGGTGCGGCGGTGTGTCGGGTGGCTGACGGCGCCAGCGTCGGTGCTGCCAGAAGTACTGGTCGGGATACTCACGCACCTTGGCTTCGAGCATGGCCGTGTAGCGCCGCACGATGGCGTCGATGTCGTGCTCGCGGTCCCCGGTGCGCTCCACGACGACGGGTTCGCACTCAAAGGCGTAGCGCCCGTTCGGCAGGCGCACGAAGACCATGAACAGCACCGGGGTATCGAAACGCAGCGCAAACACGGCCGGTCCACGCGGCGTCTTGGCCGGTCGTCCGAAGAAGGGCACGAAGGTACTGGCCAATCCGAGCGCGTCGTGGTCGCTGAGAAAGGCCACGAGATGATTGTCGCGCAACGCGCGTGGCGTGCGGCGCACGGCATCCTTGTCGTGGATGACCTGCATGCCGATGTCGTGGCGCGTGCGCGTCACGTACGCTTCGAAGATCGGATTGGCCATGCCACGGGCCACCGCGTCGATGGGCACACCACGCGCGGCCACAAAGGCCCCGCCCAGTTCCCAGTTGCCGAGATGTCCGGTGACGCAGATGATGCCCTGCCCCTTGGCGAGAGCGGCTTCCACGTGTTCCCATCCACTCACGCGTTCAACGCGCGCGAGCAGATCCTCGCGTGAGGTGCCGGGGAGAATGGCGGCCTCGATGGAGGTGCGGCCCAGGTTGTCGTAGGAGCGTTCGGCCAGACGCTGCACGTCGGCGGGCGACAGATCGGGAAAGGCCGCCGCGATCTGGCGTTCCACGACGCCGCGGCGGATGCCCAGTGGCCGATAGGCAAAGCGGGCCAGCCGTCCTCCCACCCAACTGGCGCCACGCCAGCCCAGCAGGCGGAGGGCCGCGACGGCGCCGCGTGTGGCGGCGTATTCGAGACGATGCGCCAGCGTGGGGCGACGTGCGGGGGATGATTCGGCCATGCACGGGAAATGTAACCGGTCCCTCGCGTGGTCTGTGGTGACATATTGCAGGGAATGACGGCATCACCCCACCCACCAACGTCCCCGGTCTCGCCGCCTCTGCCCAACGCCCAGCGTCTGGCCCAGGTGGGCCTGCTGGTCAACGCCGGTCTGGCGGTCATCAAGCTGGTGGCGGGTCTGTTGGGCAACGCGTACGCCCTCGTGGCCGATGCCATCGAGAGTGCCACGGATATGGTGGGGTCGCTGGTAGTCTGGGGCGGTTTGCGCATTGCCAGTCGAGACCCGGACGCGCAGTACCCCTTTGGCTACGGCCGGGCCGAGGCGTTGGCGGGTGCCGTGGTGGCCGCGCTCATGTTTGGCGCGGCGGCCGGCATCACGGTGGAGGCCATTCGCGAGATCCGCACACCGCATCATGCGCCCGCGCCCTGGACGCTGGTCGTGCTGCTGGTGGTGATCGTGGTCAAAGAGACCTTGGCCAAGCGGGTGGCGTCGGCCGGTGCGGCGTCGGGCAGTACGGCGGTCACGGCCGACGCCTGGCATCATCGCTCGGATGCCATCAGTTCCTTTGCGGCATTTGTTGGCATCACCGCCGCCGTGGTTGGCGGTGAAGGGTGGGAGGTGGCCGACGACTGGGCCGCGCTCGTGGCGGCCACCATCATCGCGGTGAATGGCATGCTGCTGCTGCGTCGGGCCCTGCACGAATTGATGGATCGCGCCCCCGGCCCGGCGGTGCTGTCGTGCATCAGCGAGGCGGCCCTGGGCACCAGCGGCGTGCTGGCCATCGAGAAGCTCAAGGTGCGGAAGACCGGCACCGCGTTCTACGTGGACATTCACGTGCAGGCCGATCCGTCCATGACGCTGCACGAGGCGCATATTCTTTCCGGTCGGGTGAAGGGGGCCATTCGCAGACAGCTGCCCGCGGCGGCGGGTGTGCTCATTCACATGGAACCCTACGAACCCCATCTCACCGCATGACGGCTCCTTCGCAGCACGCGCGTTCAGACAAGGCGCTGGTCTCCCTGACCAGTGTGGGCCTCACGCCGCTGGTACCCGTCAATCCCACCGCGCCGCTGGACCTGGGCAATGCGGCGGCGCGGGTATCTGGCGCGGCCAACAAGAAGGAGCTCGAGGCGGCCCTGGCGCAGCGTCTTGCTCGGCTCGAGGTGCTGCAGGATGCGCTGTTTGCCGATGGGCGCCACGCCGTGCTGCTGGTGCTGCAGGGCCGCGATGCCTCGGGCAAGGACGGCGTCATCAAGACGGTATGTGGGGCGTTCAATCCAACGGGCGTGCGCGTGACGGCGTTTGGTCCGCCCACGCCGTTGGAGTTGCGCCATGATTTTTTGTGGCGGGTCCATCAGGCGGTGCCGCCGCGTGGACAGGTGGGTGTGTTCAATCGCTCTCACTACGAGGATGTGCTGGCGGTGCGCGTGCGCCGGCTTGCGCCGGAAACCATCTGGCGGGCGCGGTATGCGCACATCAACGCCTTCGAGGAACTGCTGCACGCCAACGGCGTGGTGATTTGCAAGTGCTTTCTGCATGTCTCGCAGGACGAGCAGCATGAACGGCTCACCGAGCGCCTGGATGATCCGCACAAGAACTGGAAGTTTCGCGCCGAGGACATCGAGGACCGCGCGCGCTGGCCCGAGTACACCGAGGCCTACCACGAGGCGCTCACACGTTGCAGCACCGCGGCCGCACCATGGTATGTGGTGCCGTCTGACAGCAAGACCGTACGCAACCTGCTCATTGCCGATGTGCTGATGCGCGCCATGGAGGCGTTGCCGCTGCAGTATCCCACCATGCCGGACGCCGTGCGCGAGGCGGCTCGTGATTTTCGCTAAGCGGCCACTCGGCCTGTTCTTGAGACTGTCGTTGGCATTGTCGCTGACGGCACTGCCAGGCGAAACGCATGCGCAGTCACAGCCACAGGCTCAGGCGGCAACGCGCGTTGAACAGGCGGTGCCGAGCGGCCATGTGGTACGCACAGTAGCTGAACGACGCTTCGATGCGGCGTCGGGTCTGCGCGCGTCAACGGTATTTGCCATGGCGCAGGACCAGACCGGTGTCCCCTGGCTGGCCACCGACGACGGGGTGTTCTCGTACGCGGGCGCGCAATGGCGCCGCGAGGCTATGCCTCCCGAGTTCGAGCGTCAGCAGGTGAGAGCGCTGCTGCACGCCGCCGACGGCGGTCGCTGGATGGGCACGCGCAGTGGCCTGGTGTACCGCGCGCCCGACGGACGGTTTGTCGTGTATCGTGAGGCCGATGGTCTGGCGGGTGGTACGGTGTTCAGCCTCATCGAAAGCGATGCCATCGATGGGCGTGTGCAGGTGTTGGCGGGCACGTCGCGCGGAGTGTCACGATTCAACGGCAGTGGCTTTGAGTCGGTGCCACTCCCGCCAGACCTGAACGCGCTGGCGCTCATGCTGCAGGAGGCCCGGGCGGTTGATGGCAGCTCGGAGTTGTGGGTGGCGAGTGCACGCGGCCAAGTGGCGCGCCTTCATCGTGGTACGTGGCGGGTATTCTCAGCGGCCGATGGATTGACCACCGAGAGCGCCGAGCATCTGGCAAGTGCGCGTGGTGACTCGGGGAGCACCGTGTACGTGGCGGGTCGCGGCGGTGTGTTCGTGTTGCGTCGCTCGGCGGAGGGCGAGCGATTTGAACGAGTGCCCGGCGCACCGGACAATGCGTATCGCGTGGAGGCTGTACCGACCACGGACGCGCGCTCGCACGCGGTGTGGGTGGGCACGTCTGACGGCCGCGTGCTGCAGTGGGACGGTGCGACCTGGCACACGGTATCCACGCGCCTGTCCGACTCGCATGGCACCATTACCATGCTGCAGCATCTTGCCGGTCATGGCGGCGGGTCGGCGGTGTATGCGGCGGCGCGCGGTGCGTATCTGGTGCGCTTGTCGCAGGGCGTGGCCGCTGGTGTGTCGGTGTTTCCTGATCGCGGATCACCGTATGTGAACGCCGTGGTCGCCGAGCGCGGTGCTGATGGCCGTGACGTGCTGTGGGTGGCCACGCAGGACAGCGGTCTCGTGCGGTTGGGTGCGATGGGCGATGTACGTCGTTTTGGCTTTGAGCCGGGCAGCTCACGTGGTGCGGTGACCGACCTGTTGCGCGTCTCCGTGTCGCCGCCCGGTCCGGTAATTCCGGGTGCTGAGGCGCCGCGCACTACCTTGGCGTTGGCCAACGGTGTGCCCTGGCGATTCGATGGGGCGGGCTTTGCGCCCATGCTCAGTGGCTTGAACGGCACGCGTGTCCATCAGGTGCGGCGCCTGCCCGACGTTGATGGTGTGGAGGCCCTGTTGGCTGCCACCGACGACGGCGTATTCCGCTGGAGCGGGTCACGCTGGGAGCGCGCACCGGTCGACGTGCGCGGCCCGGTCACGTCGTTGGCGAGCGGTGTCGAGCGTGGCGCGCGCGTGCTGTATGTCGGCGGCGTCCACACCATCACCACGCTGGGTCGTGGTGTATCACGCGTCGATACGCTGCCTGCGTTGTCGGCCAGTCTGGGCATTGGGAGCGTACGTCGCGTTTGTACCAGTGGGGCGAGTACCTCGGGCTACGCATTTGCGTTCGACACGGAACGTGGCGTGTTCTGGCGTCGTCTCGACGAGCGTGAGCCATGGCGCGCGCTGCCGCTGCGGTTGCGGCGTGTGCTCACCAGCCTCGGCGCCACCGATCTCGTGTGCCTCGACAACGGCCGGCTTGCGGTGGGGACCTTTGCCGGACTGGCGCTGTTCGATGTGTCGGCGGCCTCGGTGGACGCGTGGCGCATTCTGTCGCAGGTGGCGGATGCCGATGGTCTGCCGGCCAATGCCATTTCTGCGGTGGCCACCTCTGGACACCCCGAACTGCTGTGGGTAGGCACGGGTTTTGGACTGGGTGTGGTGGATGTGGCGCGCGCCGCGCAGTTGTCGCCGGCCCGACTGGCGCTGCGCGTGACGGTGCAGGGCGCCCGTGAAGTGCGCGACGGTGATGTTCTGATGCCCACGGACAACGATCTCCACGTGGAGCCGTCGCTGCTCACCTATCATCGGGAAGAGCTCACACGGTTTCGGGTGCAGTTGAGTGAAGGCGAACTGACCTCGCCGCGCGTGGCGGTGGATTCCCTCGGGGGCGAGTGGCTCGATGTGCCTGATCGCTACTACCACGATCTGCCACCCGGTCGCTACACACTCACCGTGTGGGCGTACGATTGGGCTGGACGGGAGTACGGTCCCATTCTGCGGCATTTCAGCATGCAGGTGCCCGCCTACGAGTCGCCGGCCGCGCTCGTCACCTACGGTGCGCTCATTGCGCTCATCCTCACGGGTGCCTATCAGTGGCGCATGGCGACACTGCGCAGCAGCACGCAGCGACTGCTCGAGCGTGAGCGCCAGGCCGACGCCGAGCGCGCGTGGTTTCAGGAGCAGGTACGCGAGGCGCAGAAGCTCGAGTCACTGGGCACGTTGGCCGGCGGTGTGGCACATGACTTCAACAACCTGCTTGGCGTCATTCGCGGCAACGCGGAGCTGGCGCGCACCGCGCTGCGCAAGGGACGCAGCAACGCCGATCACCTCGGCGCCATTCTCGATGCCAGTGACCGCGCGCGTGATATTGTACGGCAGATCCTCACGTTCAGTCGGCGCTCCACGCCCACGCGCGAGTATGTGAACTTGTCGCGTCTGGTGCTGGACCTGCAGCCGCTGCTGCGGCGCATGGTGCCGCGCACGGTGCAACTGGTGACCACCGGCGCGGAGCACGCACACCTCGTGCAGGGCGACCCCACGCAGTTGCAGCAATTGCTGCTCAACCTGGTGTCGAACGCCGAGTACGCGCTGCGGCAGAAGGTCACGGGCACCATCACGCTGGTGCTGAGCACGCGCACGGTGGCCGAGGGGCAGCCGGCGCCCACCGGCACCGTGGTGGTGCTGCAGGTGCGCGATACCGGCGATGGCATGAGCGAAGAGGTGCGGCAGCGCATTTTTGAGCCCTTCTTCACCACCAAGCCCACGGGCGAGGGCACGGGGCTGGGCATGGCGGTGGTGCACGGCATTGTGGTGTCACATGGCGGCCGTGCCGAGGTGTTCAGCACGCCTGGCGCGGGTTCCACGTTCGAACTGACGTTCCCCGCGGCGAATATCGAGGGACTCTTCGACGACGATCTTGATCCCGATCTGGTCGTGGACTTCGATGACGAGTCCCCGTCGGATGCATCGGCCCCGATGAGCCGTGAGCTGGTTGTGAGCGGCGAGTTTGATGTGCCCGTGACCGACGACGGGTCCGACGACCACGATGATGCCGTGCTGGAGACCAGCCCGTTTGCCGGTACGTCCGTCGTCGTGGTCGATGACGAACCGGGTGTGGCGGCGGTGGTGGAGCGCGCGCTGCAGCATGCGGGGCATGTGGTGCACGTCTTCACGGCACCGGAGGCCGCGTTGGCCTTCATTCGCGATCAGCCGTTTGCCGTGGATCTGGTGATCACCGACCAGACCATGCCGGGCATGACCGGCGACATGCTGACGGAACAGATTCACGCGCTGCGTGCCGAGCTCCCGGTGCTGATTCTCACCGGTTTCAGTCATCGCTTGTCGGCTGAGCGCGTGGCGGCCGTTGGGGTGATGGCCGTGCTCGACAAGCCGGTGGCGCTGGCGACGTTGCGCCGTGCGGTCAACGCGGCGCTGGCGGGATCTTCTTGATCAGCTTGTTGACGCCGTCGTTGATGAGCGACTTGGCCTTCTGCTCGCTGTTGCGGGAGGCTCGGCGCTTGATCTCGTCGGCGGTGAGCTTGACGAAGATGCTGTTGGGATAGCGGGCCACGACCGGCGCAATCTTGAGCGTGGCGGCGCCGTAGTCGCCGGCGTCCGCCAGGTTCATGGCGTTGGACAGCCGTACCATGGCGTCGAGTTCGTCCACTCGGCTCTTCTGCTGCTGCGTGGCCAGACGTGTTTCGGCGTCGGGTGAGAGTGCGATGTCGAGATCCTTCACGAGCTGGCGCGCGAGACGCTGCTGCAGGTCGAAGAACTCTTCCTGCTTGCCGGTGACGCGGGCTGTCTTCACGATGGCGCCGGTTTCCACGCGCACGACGCGGGTGTCGATGCGGAGCTGCGGATCGACAGCGGCCAGTGAGCCGATCACGATGTACTGCGCGCCCGTGAGGCGGCCCACCTTTACCGCCGTGGTGGAGTCGAAATAGCCGCTGCGCTGCTGGTCGATCTCCTTCGTCACTTCAGCGAGGCGCTGACGTTCGAGCAGCTGGATGTCATCCACCGCCGAGAGGTCGGTGGTGAGCATGGCCGCCATGCCCTGACCCAGATGGTCGTAGTCCTTCTTGCCCGTGTTGTTGTCGAAGTTGAGGATGGCGACCGTCTTGCGCGCACTGCGGACCTCACCCGCGTCGCCGGAACTGGCAGGGCGGAAGGGGAGGGCAGCGCTGGCCGGGAGCAGGCCGAGCAGGGTGACGAGCAGGAGAGACGGCCTAAGCATGACAGAGAGAGAATCGGAACGGCGGTGCAGAATGTCAAATGCCGGACGGGGCCCTGGCGGCGCCGGTTTCAGCGCGCCGGTGGTTTTGGGGAGGCGAAGGGGCGGAAGTTGCAGCGGGGACTGGTATGGGGCGGGTCACCGGGTTACGTTCTTCTTTCTGTTCACCAAGTGCTTGGCCTCGGCTGAGTTGCGGTGACGGGACGTAGCGCAGCCCGGTAGCGCACCTGAATGGGGTTCAGGGGGTCGCGGGTTCAAATCCCGCCGTCCCGATTCATAAGAGAAGACCCGGAAAAGACTTAGGTCTCGCCGGGTTTTTTCGTACGTAGCGCCGCGCACCCTATGGCGGCTGCTCGAGGTAGCCCGCCGACCTCGCATTTTTCGGCCAAGCCCGCCTGCCTTCGTGAGCATTTACAAGGTCATTTCGGAGCTGAATCGCATTCTGGAAGGCGGGCTTGTGACCAAGTACGCCATCGGCGGGGCAGTGGCGGCCCAAGCCTATATCGAGACAAGCTCCACAGAAGACATCGATGTTTTCGTGGTGGTCGCGGGGGACGAGGCCAGGAGTTTGGCCCCTCTCTCCCGGATTTGGGGGGATCTGGTAGCCCACGGCGCGAAACAAGACGGTCAGTACCTGATCATTGGTGATTGGCCGCTGCAGCTCTTGATGTCCGACGATCCGCTGTATGGAGAAGCAATTGAAGCCGCCGCGTTGCGCGATGTCGACGGGCAGTCTGCATATTTCATGCTCCCCCAACATCTGGCCGCCATCGCGCTGAAGACTGGCCGATCGAAGGACTACCAACGCGTCGCCGAGTTCATGGCTCAAGGCTCGACGTCCGTCGCTCAAGTCGCCGAACTTGTCCAGCGGTATGGTCTCCACGAGGCGTGGAACAAGTATCTCACCCGTTTCCCACCGGACGATGCCAACAATTGACTGGGACAGCGTCAAGAGCGCGAAGGATCAGCATCGCGAGCGCGTACGGGCTCAATCGTTTGGGGACAAGCTGAAGACGCTCGACAAACTGCGTGAGCGCGAGGCGCAGCTTCGCAAGCTGCGCCCCGGGGTGAACTCCGCGGTTTCGGCGCGCTCAACGTTTGCCACGTTGCCTGGTGAAGATGCGACTGCGCATGCCTCCACCCATGCACACTTTCTGCCTCTTGGTGCAGACGTGACCTTTGTGACGTCAGTAGTCGCGAGAGGAGCGGTCAGTGAGGGCGCGGCGCAGGCGTCTGCCAAGCCGTTGAAGTAAAGATCGGTGAGCATTCTGATCCAGTCGTGCATCGTGTGCGACATGGTGCGTCCCGAGCTGAACGGCAAGCTCATCGTCCTGGGCTTTCTGGGCGTTTGTCCGTTTGTCGATATCAGGCTGCCCAGGCTCGACAGGCCAACACCGCTGACGTTCTTACTGAGCGGTCACGTTGATCAATCGATCGAACAGCTGTCGGTGGAAGTGCTATTCGCGAAGGACAACTCAGTTATCGCGTCCACCGGCGAAGGGCACTTTGCTATCGCGGAAGCAAGCGGCACGATCAACATTGCACCTACGCTCTTGCTGACGTTCGGGAGATCAGGTCAGTTCCTCGTGCGGTGTCTGGCGGATGGGACGGAGTGTTATACCGGAGCGTTCACTGTGACCCAGGGTGGAGTAGTTTGAAACCAAGGCTTATCTGGCGCTGTCGTCGTTCAGCTTGAAGTATTTTCTGTGCTTTAGGTTCGTTCATCCACCGCTCGAACGTCGCGAAGTCGGCACGTACTTTTTAGTGCTCGGGAACTGGTAGTGCAAGCAGGGTCGCATGATCGTGGCCCGGAATCCATTTCGACTTTGTCTAGTAAGGAGGACTCGTGTGCGACGTGGCGCGGCCCGCTAGCGCACCTGAATGGGGTCCAAGGGGAGCGGTTTCTGACTGCGAACGCCGGCCCGAAATCCGAGTCTCGTCGAATAGCCCGGGTCTATCCACCGCCAGTTACAGGCGGTATTGTGAGGCGATCGTCGGGCCGTCAAGTCGGCTCGTTCTCCAGGACGCAAGAAGGCGGCCGGGCACATCGTCATTTCCGTTCGGTTTGAGGGTTTCAGTGAACGTACTTTGGCAGTACGAGGCGCTCCTCAGGCAACCTGATGTTGACCGCCACCGGTCTGCGGGTTTCCGGGCCGGAGACACGCAGTTCCGGGCCCTATCCGGGCGAGGCGAAGGACGATTGAGGTGGGAATTCCCACTTTCATTCAACGCAACGACTTGAACCGTGAAGGTTCGTCGCAAAAAGGGATGTCGGCACCGCAGATCAGCCCTAAGATCACTAAGCGCTCATGACGAACATGACGTCAGCCACAATTGATGCCGCCAGTGTATCTCAGCTTGCCTCAGTGCTTGAGCGGGTGCGCCGAAGGCTGCTGGATCTTTCCGGCAACAACGCCCTGCTGAACTATCGGCACCCAAAGGCCTCATCACTGCGCATTGTGGACGAGGTCCCAGCGCTAGTGTTCAAGCGAGTTGTGGACAACGGTCGCCTATCGTTCGCGCCTCTATCAGAGCCAGATGGTGAAGGGCGGGGACATAGTGAGGCCGAGCCACCCGAGCAGCTGATCCTTGGGGCATCGACGGATCCTCGCGCACGAGCGCGCGAGGAGCGCCGCGCGAGCAACGCAAGACGCGAGGCGCGACGCCTGAAGCGGGCTGAGGAGATTGGTGTCAATCCCGACTACGATCTGCCGAGGGCAGTAAGCAGTGAGCACTCCAGTCACCACGACTCCAAGCTCCAGACACTGCTATTCCCAGACGAGTTGGAGGATCTACTCCGCAAGATTCACCGGACAGCCACGACGGCTCTCGAGGAGACTGGTGCCAACAGACTGCACTTGCTTTGCGGCTTCATTGAGTGGTCGGAGTCAGGGTATGGCAGCGAGGAGCGTGTCTCACGTCTTGCACCACTTGTTCTGGTGCCCGTCGCCCTCCAGCGCCGCGACGTGGATGTTGCGACGAATACGTACCGATACGCACTTGAGCGAACGGGTGAGGACTGGAGCGCCAACGTCACGCTTCAAGAGAAGTGCCGCCTCGATTTTGGGTTAGTACTCCCAGACCTCGAGGACGAAGACGAGTCTCTTGAACATTACTTTGACCAGACTGAGAGGCTGCTGAAAGCGGCGCAACCGACTTGGCGCCTGCGCCGGTGTCTTACGCTCGGACTGGTTTCTTTTGGCAAAGTGCTCATGTGGCGGGATCTCGATCCCGCCAGATGGCCGGCGCGTCGCCCAATCTTCAGCAGTGACCCGCTTCGTGAGCTACTCGGCGCCAATCGTACCATTGACCACGACGGTGCCGCGGCGAGTGCCGGCGGGAGCAACGAGTACCCAATCGATAGACTGGACGAGGGGCCTGGTTCGTTGCCGCCAACGGTTATTGAGGCGGACAGTTCGCAGCATAGCGCCCTCGTAGATGTGGAGCGCGGCGTAAACCTCGTGCTGCAAGGGCCTCCGGGTACGGGAAAGTCGCAAACGATCAGCAACCTTATTGCAGCGGCGATCAAGCACGGGCGGCGAGTACTGTTTGTGGCCGAGAAGAAAGCCGCCCTCGACGTGGTGTTCTCTCGGTTGCGTGCGGCCGGCCTGACCGACTTCTGCCTGGCACTGCACAGCCACTCTTCGGCGAAGCGCGAGTTCATCGAGGAGCTCGCCCGGCGGTTGACATTGCGTGAGCAGCCCCCTCCGCCGCCGCGCGAACTCGAACTCATTACTTCGCGTCTCCTTAACGCTCGCGAGTCGCTCGGGCTCCCGTTGCAGGCACTGCATGCGCCTTTCGGAGCAGTGGAGATGACGCCGTACGAGATCTTCTGGAGGGCGCGCCGCCTCTCAGCTACGATCCCGCCGGATGTGCTCGCTACCGTACATGAGCTTCGACTCTCAAAGGTAACGCACGCTACCCGCCAAACGGTTGAAGCTCGGCGCGACCTTGTCGAAGACTTCGCAGGTGCCTACCGCAATGTGCGCGAAGAGGGTCTGGCGCTCGATAGGCACCCTTGGGCCGGCATCAGACACGAGGATATTCCGCACGCGGACGTTGGCGATCTGCTTGATGCAGCACACGCCTGGAAGACCGCGATCGAGGAACTATTGGCGGAGGCGGTTAGAGTTGATGGAACTGTTGGAGAGCAGGTGCCCCATACTTTGGACGACTTAGCTCGGATCGCGGAGCGCGTACCGGGACTCGCCGCAAAGCTAACCGGCGTTCCAGCCGATCTCCCGCATCTCGTACTGTCGTCTACCGAGCTACCGGAGGTTCGGGCGGCGGTCGACGCCGTGTTAGAGGCACGCGCGCGCTGGCGTGCTGTGGAAGGTGCGTGGAGCCTGCCTGGACATCTCCCACGGAGCACTGCTGATGCGGTGGCAGACTCGCTAGCCAGCGTCGTGCGACGCTTCGTTCCGACCGAAAACATACGCGCCGTCCGCAAGGTTGCGACGGACGCAGAAGGCCTAATTGAGCAATTGTCCGTCGCGGACAACGTACTATCGATCCTCGTTGGCACGCTTGGTGGAGAGGACGCGCGTCGTGCGGCGGCTCTGTTCGACCGCGAGACACCCCTCACTGCCGACGCGTCCGCGGCACTGTTGGTGATCATCCGGGGCACTATGACGCTGACGCCCCTGGTCCTCGAACTTCTTCATGGAGTAGCGCGCGAGATTCAGGCTCGTGTTCGCCTTGAGGCGATGAAGTCTCGGGCCTCCGAACTGAGCCGGGAGAGGGCCGATCTGGACAGGCGCTTCGCGCCGAGCTTCCGGCCACCGATCGGCGAGCTACGCGAAGCTGCCGTCGCGCTTGCGACCGCTCCGCGCTTCTTGCCTTTCCTATTCTCAAGAGCGTACCGGAAGGCGCTTGGGACGTATCGCACGATGGGAGGCGGCGTCGCAGCGAACCGTGACGCGATGCTGGTTGATGTGCGTTCGCTGGTAAGCCACCACGATGCTGTCGAAGCATTTTCCACGGAGCCCATGCTCCGCGACGTCTTCGGCGAGCATGCAAGGGGAGTAGACTCGCCGTTTGATGCCGCCCTCACCGCCGCCGACTGGCATACGATGGTACGCACTACCGTCCAATCGCTCGGGAAGAATGGGCGCGACCTGGCGGAGTTTGTGACTAGCGCGACGGCGGTGCAGTGGCAAGAGACATGTGATCGAACAATCAGGCTTATCGATAGCTGGGAGGTCGCTCTTCGATTGTCGAACATGTTGGGTGAATGCGCAAGTGCTCTTCGGCAGTCACCCGAAAGTATGTCCCGTTGCTCGATCCAAGACCTGATACAGTTGCTTTCCGACCTACACGCTCGGTGCAACGCATTTCTGTCGGTGGCCGCATCGGCGGGAGCCGGCGACTCCATCACTCTTTCGGCGCTTTCAGAGCGCTTCTCCCGCCTGAAGGAGGCATGGGCGGCCGATGATGTGGTTGAGTCGTGTACAGCTGTGCTCACTCGTCTGCATGTGAGTGTTGCTGGCGCTGAGACGAACGTAGCCCCCCTAGAAGGCGCGATCACGTACATTGGTGAGGTGCGCCGGGCTCAACTCCCAGCGATTATCGAGCGCTGGCTACTCGGTCCTAACGCTCCGGCTCGCGTCGAAGCGCTGGTAGTGCATGCGTCCCGCCTTTCCGCCGGAGTTGCGCGTTGTCGGTCCGAGGTCGCGCCGTTACTCACCCGTGGTGCTCTAGACGTCAGCGAGTGGATCGCTTCTGTCGACCGGGAGCCAGATGAAGTTTTACCGTCTGTCACTAGTCTCGACTTTGCCCCTCTCGACCTTTTGAAACGGCGACTCGATAAGGCCCTCAGGCGTGACCGGGCACTCTATCCGTGGGCGGTCTATAGGCGCTCACGAGCAAGGTCCATCTCTGAGGGGCTTGGTGAGATTGTGACTCTGGTTGAGGCCGAGCGGCTGGGCCGGGAGAACGCAAGCGACGCGTACGAGGCTGCCTTCTTGCGAAATTTGGCGGAGGCGGCGCTAGGTCAGGTGAGTGTCCTCGACGCGTTCGACAGCGGGGTGCACACCGAGGTTCGTGAGCGCTTCGCCCGGCTCGACGCTGAACGCGAGGTCTTGATGCGCCAGGCCATTGCGGCACAGCTGGCCCGCACGCCTTCGATCGGCGGATCCACTGGGCCGCGTGTTGCCGACATGACCGGAGAGCCGCTGATTCGCCATCAAGCGGGTCTGCAGCGGCGCCACCTCGCAATCCGCGAGTTGTTTAAGAGAGCTGGGAAGGCCATCCAGTCTCTCAAACCCTGCTTCCTAATGGGCCCGCAGGCGGTTGCACAGTACCTCCCGCCCGGTGAATTCGAGTTCGACCTCATCGTAATGGATGAGGCATCGCAGATGCGCCCAGAAGACGCACTCGGTGCCATCGCGCGAGGGCGGCAGGTGCTTATCGTAGGCGATCCGATGCAGCTAGGTCCGACCCGGTTCTTCGACCGAATGGACGAAGGCGGCGACGACGAGTTTCCAGAGGACGCGGAAGACCCGGAGGGTGAAGAAGGTCCGACACTCCCAGACCAGGCAGACGAGCATCGCACCGGCGGGCCAACGGTCCTCGAGCGCTCTGAGAGCATTCTGCTCGCTGCGGCCTCCTGCTTTCCGGTGCGAATGCTGAGGTGGCACTATCGATCGCGGCATCCGCGCCTAATCGCGTTCTCCAACCGCGAGTTTTACCACGAACGCCTCATCGTCTTTCCAACGCCGGAGTTCGATGAAGAGCAACGGGGCGTCATACTTCACCGGATTGAGGGGGGTTATTCTGGGCGGCGCAACCTACGCGAGGCACAGGCGGTGGTTGAGGCGGTGTGCCGTCATGCTCGCGAGTGGCCGGAGCGGACACTGCTCGTCGCTACGCTCAACACGGAACAGTCGAACCTGATCGATGACCTTGTAGAACAAGCGGAGAAGGCGGATCCCGTCTTCAGTGAATTCCGGGCGCGCCATGCGGGCTCGCAGGAACCGTTCGCGATCAAGAATCTTGAGAACGTACAGGGTGACGAGCGAGACCGAGTTATAGTCTCTGTCACCTTCGGACCCAACGAGGCGGGGCAAGTTCGCCAGCACTTTGGTCCCATTAATCAGGCCGGCGGCGAGCGCCGGCTAAATGTGCTCTTCACCCGCGCGAAGCACCGTCTCGATGTGTTCTGCTCTTTCGATCCAAACACTCTGCGGGTGAACGATGCGACCAGCCCCCGCGGCCTAAGAGTGCTCCGTGACTATCTGCGTTATGCGAGCGGGGAGATCTGGTGGGCGCGCGGCACCGCAACGGGGCGTGCGCCTGACTCCGACTTCGAGGTCGCAGTGGCTGCCGCACTCCGCGACCGTGGCTACGAGGCGCGCGCGCAGGTCGGAGTCGCGGGATACTTCATCGATCTCGCTGTGGTGGATCCGGATGCGCCGGGGCGCTTTTTGGTCGGTGTTGAGTGCGACGGGGCGACTTACCATAGCGCGAAAAGCGCTCGCGACCGCGACCGGCTCCGGCAGAAACCGCTTGAGTCCCTAGGGTGGACCATACATCGTATCTGGTCAACGGACTGGTTCAAGGATTCTGAGGGGCAGACCGATAGGCTCGTCCGGCGAATTGAGCAGATGAGAGGAAGCCGATAGTGATCACTCGAGACGATTTCTTTCTGCTGAGACCCAACCGAACGGATGTGAAGAGATGGGTTTGATTCGTGAGACGGAATACGGTTCTGCACGGCCACAGACAGCATGCCGACCAGTCAGGTCGTGGTCCGACGGCGGTGCCAGTTGGCAGCATCTTCGCTCTAGGCTGTACTTGGGCATCATGCGAGTTGCCCTTTAGTTTGCCCGCGTTTCCTCTCCGTCGATTCCAACGCAATCTGGAAGTACGCCTCATCGCTCGAGCCCTTACGGACCCGCCAAGTATTCTCATGACCACTCCGATGAGTCCCATGACATTCCGTGCCGCGGCTGAGCAAGTGCTTGATGAACATGGGGGGCCGCTTACCGCGACGGTTATCACTGAGCGTGCTCTCAACGCTGGTCTGCTCGTTACTGCCGGGAAGACACCAGCGGCGACGATGGAGTCACAGCTCGCCACATCTGTGCAGCAGCAGAAGGAGGCGAGCCCCTTTGTTCGAGTGGCCCCAAGCACTTATGCTCTCCGCCGTTGGATACAAGAAGGTCGGATTGTCACTCCCGAGCCCGCTGGCGAAGACGTACGAATTGCCTTTTTCCCGGACTATGCCAGCGTACGGATGGTGCTACCAGTTCTGGTAGGTGTCACGCGGGTGCAGGTTACTGGACTCCGCGCCGCGATCTGGGAGCATCGCGGGACCTTTGAAGAGAATGCCGACTGGACAGACCCCGACGCCTGGATACCCGAGCGCCTCTCTGGTGAACACCAAAAGGTGGCACTCCGCATTTGGACGGGCACTAGGAAGCTGGTGAACCCGCGCCACATGCAAGGGCACTGGCTGCTCGCCAGCGGCTACGATCTGCTGATGGAAGGCGCCGACGGCCAGCTCAACTTGACGGCAGCAGGACGCAACTTTCTCGAACACTCTGAAGGTACAACGGTCCGCGCCATCGATGACCGGGAGGGAGTACTGGCGCTCTTGGCGATTCTAGCCGAACAGGGGCCTGCTACATCCGGCGCACTACTCACCCCTTGGTTCGACTACCTGCACAGGGTGAGCCGCATCCGCGCAGAGACCACAGCGCGGTCCTTCCTCTACCACCGATTGCGTAACTTGCTTGGGCGAGGATATGTGTCTAGGGTCGGGCAGAAGTACGAGATCACGGCCCCAGGTCTCGTGTGGCTTAAGGCGTCCGCCTATGCCGAGCGAAAGACCGTCGCTCCGGACGAGACACGTCGTTTGTGGGATCTTGTTCGGGCGCAGAGTGATGCCGTGCGTAGCGCCCTACGTGACAAGCTCGCAGCGATGGAGCCATACGCATTCGAGCAGCTCGTCGGACGTCTACTTGAGGAAATGGATTACACCGATGTTCAGGTCACGACCCGCTCTGGTGATAAGGGCGTTGACGTGGTGGGGCGCATTGCCTTGGGTATCACGGAGGTTCGCGAAGTGATTCAGGTTAAGCGCCAACAGGGAAACGTTCAGCGTCCGGTGCTCGATATGTTGCGCGGCTCATTGCACCGATTCGGGGCGGTGAAAGGGACTATCATCTCGCTCGGCGGGTTCGCCAAGGGGGCTCAAGGCGCTGCCTTCGAGCCGGGGGCCGCACCCATCACCCTCATCGATGGCGAAAGGCTACTCGACCTCCTTATTGAGAATGGCATTGGTGTTCGTACGAAAACCGTCGAGATGTTGGAACTCGATGAGTCTGATCTTGCTGCAGTCGAGGACGCGAGCGACGACACCACGAACTGAGAACGTATGTGTCTACATCGAGCAAGCGCTGTACCACTTACTCGAAGCAACCGAACCACAATAATCTCATGTTCGGCGTGACGGGAACGGATGCGTGGGTCGCGGTTGTTAGCGCCATCTAGGCTCCACTCTTACCTGAATGGGCTACAGGGTGGCGGACTGCGGGTGGGGTGGGGGGATTGACTAACCAACAAAACTTGATGTATAGTCATCCATGACCACCGGCACCGCCCTCGACCTCGCCCGCACCGCCCAGCTCTTTCATGCGCTCTCCGACGAGACGCGCCTGGCCGCGCTGGACATGCTGCGCGACGGGGAACGCTGTGTCTGTGACCTGCAGGAGGCCCTCGACGCGGCGCAGTCGCGACTCAGCTTCCACCTCAAGGTGCTGCGCGAGGCCGGCCTCGTGAGCGACCGCAAGGAAGGACGCTGGTCGTACTATCGCATCAATGCCGAGGCGCTCGAGGAAGTGCATGACCTCATCCGCCATCTGGGCACCGAAGCCAGCACGCCAAAGCGCGCCCTCAAGGTCTTCGGACGCTGCTGTGGCTGAGCAGGCTTCATACGCTTCGCGGTACCGGCGCCCTCGGGCGCCTTTCTCGGACTCAACGTATCAAGATTTCTTGCTGGAACCACCACCCAACTCCCCACGAGGTCACCCCATGTCCAGCACCATCCCCGATATCACGACCGACATTGCGAGCGTTGTGCGCGAAAAGTACGGCGAGGCCGCGCGCCGCGTACTCAACGTGTCGGAACCCGCTGCGGCCAGCTGCTGTGGCCCGGTGAATTCCTGCTGCGGCGGTGATGCCTTCAACGGCACCGTCGATCCCATCACGTCCAACCTGTATGTGAGCGGCGAAACGGACGAACTGCCCAACGCCGCCGTGCTGGCTTCTCTGGGTTGCGGCAATCCCACCGCGCTCGCCGAGCTGCGCGAGGGCGAGGTGGTGCTGGATCTGGGGTCGGGCGGTGGCATTGATGTGCTGCTCTCCGCCCGTCGCGTCGGTCCCACCGGCAAGGCCTATGGGCTCGACATGACGGATGACATGCTCGAACTCGCGCGGCGCAACGCGGCCGAGGCGGGCGTGCAGAACGTGGAGTTTCTGCGAGGTCGCATCGAAGAAATTCCGCTGCCTTCCGCGTCGGTCGATGTGATCATTTCCAACTGCGTCATCAATCTGTCGGGCGACAAGTCGCAGGTGCTGGCCGAGGCCTTCCGTGTGCTCAAGCCGGGCGGTCGTTTTGCCGTGAGTGACGTGGTGCTGCGCGAGGCGCTGCCTCCCGCGCTGCGTCGTTCGGCGGAACTCTGGGTGGGCTGTGTGGCCGGTGCGCTGGAAGAGGCGGAGTTTGCGCAGCTGCTGCGCGAACGTGGCTTCACCGACGTGTCCATTGAACCCACGCGCATCTATCGCGCGGAAGACGCGCGCGCTTTTCTGCAGGATGCCGGCGGCGACCTCGAGGCGCAGCTCACGGCGCTGGACGGCAAGGTGATGGCGGCCTTCGTGCGCGCCACCAAGCCGAGTGCTGCAACGCCCGACAAGTCGGCGACGATGTTGCCGCAGGCCACCAATGCCGAAGCGGCCGCCTGCTGCGGACCGGAGTGCTGCCCGTGACGGCCGCCGCGTCTGCCACACCCGTCTTCCGCGCAGCTCGCGCGGAAGACCAGCCGGCGGTGGAAGCGCTGCTCACGTCGCACGCCCTGCCGCTGGCCGGTGTGCCGGAGATGTTCGCAGCCAATCCCTCGCAGTTCCTGTTGGCCGAGCACGTACAGGATATCGTGGCCGTGGCTGGCGTGGAGGAGTGCTGCGCGCACGCCCTGCTGCGATCGGTGGCCGTGCGCGGCGACTGGCAAAAGCGCGGACTCGGTCACGAGCTCGTGGCGCGTGCCGTCGCGCAAGCCGAGTCGCGTGGCATCGCGGCGCTGTATCTGCTCACGATGACCGCAGAACACTACTTTCCGCGCTTCGGCTTCACGCGGGTCTCGCGTGATGAAGTGCCGGCCGAGGTGGCCGCCACGGTGGAATTCACCAGCGCCTGTCCCGCGTCCGCGGTGACCATGCGCAAAACCTTGCAGGGAACGGCATGACGAAGTCGGCGTTTCGCGTGCTGGTGCTGTGCACCGGCAACTCGGCCCGCAGTCAGATTGGCGAGGCCCTGCTGGCCGTGCGTGGGGCCTCGCGCGCGGCCGGCCTGGTGGAAGCGGAAAGTGCGGGTTCACGCCCCGCACCACGGGTGAATCCCTACGCCGTTGAAGTTCTGGCCGCCGAAGGCATCGCGTGGGAGGGTCGGGTGCCCAAGACCATCGACGAGGTGGCGGGGCAGCACTTTGATCTGGTGATCACGGTCTGTGACAACGCGCGCGACGCCTGCCCGTTCTTTCCCGGGGCCAAGGCGCAGGTCCATTGGGGCTTGCCGGATCCCGCCGACGAAGCGACGCCGGAGGCCGCGCGCCACGCCTTTCGCAAAACGTACGAGGCGCTGAGCCGACGAGTCGATGCGCTGTTGGCTCTCCCGCTCGAGTCCATGTCAGACGAAGATAGGACCACGAGTGCAACGCAAATTCACAGTGCGGCCTGTGAATCCGAGGGATATTCTTAACGCGGTAGGCTGAATGGGATACGTTAAGAAACGGGCGGTGGGTCGTCGATACCAGAGGACGATCCATCAAACCCCGTATGTCCAACGACACCACACCACGATCGGCAGACACCGAAGCCTCATTCGAGGTCGCCCTCAGGGCGGCCGAGGGCATCGCGCAACTGCTGCACGCGCTCAACCACCACGCCAGCGGCAGCGATCTCGCGCTGTCGCTGGCGCGCACGACGTCGTTGCTGCAGCAGGGCACGGTTACGATCGCGCGAGATGCCGACGGGTTGTCGCTCAATGAACAGCGTCTGGACATGGGCATGCTGGCGGCCCTGTATCGCGGCATGACGGAGCACGATCTGCGTCTGGTGCAGGTTTCTCCGGAGACGCCACCGCGCGCCCTGCTGCAATTCGTGGCCTTGCTGGCCAGTCCGCAGGGTCAGCAGGGCGTGGCCTTCGATCAGCTGTGGGCGGAGCATGGCGTATGGCATGTACGCGTCGAGTTCTCCAGCGCCGAGGCGGAGGGCCTGGACGAATCCTTCGATGAGCCATCGCCCAACGCGCTGCGTGCGGCAGCGCTGGCGGTAGGACGCGGCGCGCTGGCCGGCCCCGATGATCCGGCGGGTCGTCTGCTGCGGCGCTCACCGGATGCGGCGGCCGTGGTGCTCTTCGGCGTGCTGAGCGAGGCGCGGGCCAGTGTGGAGCGTCGTCGCTACTTCGATGCCATCGTGGCCCTGCACCCCGATCCCACCTTCCTCTTTTCCGCGCTTTCACATCCGGCCTGGTATGTGGTGCGCAATGCCGCCGCGCTGCTGGGCGCGATGGGGGTGGAATCGGCGGACCAGCCGCTGCTGCGCTGCATTGTGCATGCGGACTCGCGGGTGCGCGTGGCGGCCACCCGGGCGCTTGGGGTGTTGGAGACGGGTACCGCCATCGAAGGCGTGCGACTCGCTGTCACGGATCGCTCCCCCGAGGTGCGCCGTGTGGCGTGGCGCGCGCTGCGTCGCTCCGCCCGCGCGCCGCAGGAGCCCTGTCCGCTGCTGGCGGACGCCCTGCTGCAGGAGCGTGATGTGGACGTGCTGCGCGAACTGGTGGTCATCGTGCAGCGCATGCCGCAGTGCGCCACCACGCAATCCATTCAGCGTGCGGCGGCGCGTCTCACCGATCGGGGCGACGTACCAGTGCTCGCGTGCGATCTCGCGGAGGCGTTGGCGCATCGGGCACCGCGGCTTGCCCTGCCAGTACTGCGCCGTCTGGCCGACAGCGGCAACGAAGAAATCCGTCGGCGCGCCAAGGCCATTGAGGCCTCACACTCCATTTCGCTGGCCTGACGTCTCGCGCGGTCAGCGAACGGCGGTCAGCGAATGGCGGTCGCGGCCGCGCGGCCCGCGCTGCGCCCGCTGAACAGACAGCCCCCGAGAAAGGTGCCTTCGAGCGCGCGGTATCCGTGCATGCCGCCACCGCCAAAACCCGCCACCTCGCCCGCCGCGTAGAGACCGGGCATGGGGTGATTGTGCTGGTCGAGCACGCGGCCATCGAGATCGGTGGCCAGCCCACCCAATGACTTGCGCGTGAGGACGCTGAGCCTGACGGCAATGAGCGGACCATGACGCGGGTCGAGCAACGGGGCAGGTGTGGCAATGCGCATGACGCGCTCACTGAAGTACCGCCGCGCGGCGTGAATGAGGGCGAGCTGCGGATCCTTGCCGCCCTGATGCTGCAGCTGCGTGTCGCGCGCCTCCACTTCGCGGCGCAGATGCTCCGCGTTGAGCCGCGTGTTGCCCACCAACGTGTTCATTCCGTCCACCAACTCCGGCAGCGAATTGCGCACCACGAAGTCCTGCCCGCGGTCCATGAAGGCTTGCACCGGCGCCTGCACGCGCTTGCCGAGTCGCTTGAGCGTAAGCGCGAGGTCCTTGCCAGTGAGGTCGGGATTCTGCTCGCTGCCCGAGAGCGCAAACTCGCGCTTGATGATGTGCCGGTTGAGCAGGAACCAGGTGTAGGGAAAGCCGTTGCGGGTGATGTGCTGCAGGGTGGCGAGACTGTCCACACCGGGCACATGCGGAAAGGGCAAACGGTGCCCGTCGGGATCGAGCCACAGACTGCTCGGACCCGGAATGATGCGGATGGCGTGATTCGGCCAGATGGGATTCCAGTTGTGCAGGCCTTCGGTGTAGTGCCACATGCGATCGGGATTGATGAGTCGCGCGCCCTGTGCATGGACCCTCTGCTGCAGCAACCCGTCCACGTACGCCGGGACACCACAGAGCAGGTGCGCCGGTGCCTCACCAAGGCGCTGCACGGGCCAGTGCTGACGGACAAGATCATGATTGCCACCAATGCCCCCACTGGTGACGACGACCGCGGCGGCGCGAAAGTGAAAGTCGCCCACCACCTCACGCGAACTGGCGACACCACGCGCATCGTGTGAGGCGGCGAGCACCTGGCCATGCACACCGGTGATCACGCCGTTCGTGATGTCGAGTGTTTGCACGCGATGGCGGAAGCGGGCCACGATGCGCCCGGTAGCCATGTGTGCACGCACGCGGCGCTCGAACGGCGCCATGACACCGGGACCGGTGCCCCAGGTGAGATGGAATCGTGGCACGCTGTTGCCGGCCTGCACCGCGCTGCCTCCCCCACGCTCTGCCCACCCCACGACGGGAAACCAGCGCATCCCCTGCGCATGCAACCACGCCCGCTTTTCCGTCGCGGCAAAGTGCACATAGGCCTCGGCCCATCGGCGCGGCCACGCGTCCTCCGCGCGATCGAAACCGGCCGTGTTCAACCAGTCCGCAAGCGCCAACGACTCCGAGTCGCGAATACCGAGGCGTCGCTGCTCGGGGGAGTTGACGAAAAAGAGGCCGCCCAGCGACCAGAAGGCCTGCCCGCCGAGGTTCTGCTCGCCTTCCTGATCAAGCAGGAGGACGCGAGCGCCACGGTCTGCCGCTTCTGCGGCAGCCACCAGTCCCGCGAGGCCGGCGCCAACAACCACGATGTCGGCACCAGGCGGCGTGTCGTGCTGGGATGCGGGCGTCATGGCAGTAAGTTGCACGCATGTCGTCACCCGTGCTGACCCTGGCCGCGCTGCGGAGTTGCTTTGAGCAGGACACCCGGACCGGCGGAGGCGGTGCATCCCCGCCCATGGCGGAGGCGCTGGCAGCGATTGGGTGGCGGGCGGTGCAGGATCCCACGCCCGAGGAGCTGGCAGAGTTCCTGGTGGACCTGCTTGCCGACTGCGTGACCGGCCACCGCGATGTGGCGGCGCTGCGTTACGCGGTCGCGCGGGCGCTGCGGGACACGGGCCCGCTGCTGGATGGGGGGCTGCCGCCGGTCGAGGCCTATCTGCCGGCGGCAGAGGAAGTGCTGCGCCGCTATTGCAGCCGGAACAGATAACTCAGTTTCGCGAAGAACACGTCGCTGCTGCGCCGCAGGCCTCGTGAGCCGCCGGGCGTATCCGCGCGCAGGGCGTCGCCGTAACCCAGGTACACCACCGTGCCGGGGGTAGGCAGATAGGAGAAGAGCACGTCGAGTCGGGCACGCGTGCGTTCGAAAGCCGCGGCGCGCACCAGCGACCCGTCGGCCTGCTCGAGATAGATGGGCCGTTCGGTGCGCGAGTCATCACGCAGCGAGTCCTGCGTGACGCGCGAATGCTCGCCGATGACGCGCACAAAGATCTGCCGCGTCAGCTGATACTCGGCGCGTACGCGTGGCGTGTTGCGCAGCAGCACGGTGCTGCCATCCTTGCGATTGAAGCGCTCGTAGGCCCAGGTGCCCGAGACGCGCAGCTGCTCGGTTGGGCGCAGGGCCAGCGTTTGATTGAGGATGAGAATGTCGGCCGAGCTCCATTCCTGGAAGTTCTCGTCCTGTCCCCAGACGGCCACGCTGCTGAGACTGAAGCGGCGGAATTCGGGGGTGCCGACACTCACCACCCAATCGAAGTTGGGCAGACGCGGCGTGCCGCGGTACGCCACGGTGTCCACACCACCGGCGGCATTGGGCTCGAGCAGTCGATAGTTGGCGTACAGCCCCTGGTCGTATCCGAACTCTTCACGCAGGAATTGCATGCCCACCTGCCAGCCACCACGCAGTCGGGTATTGGTGCGCAGATGCAGCTGCGCGTCCTGCGCCGGACGCCGGTTCACGAAGTCGTTGTAGCGGTAGCGTCCGAACGTGAACACTTCGGGGCTGAACACCTCGACCAGAGCGCCCGGCTTGCCGAAGAAATTCCAGCGATGCGTGGCCGACAGGTTGGCAATACCGGGGCGGGCAATGAAGCCACTCTGCGCATCGAAGTCGTCGGAGATGCCGTTGAGCACGTAGCGCGCATAAAACGCCCGCCCGTTGCGCACCGCGGAAAAGTCCCAGAGTGGCGCGGCGTCCGACGTGGTGCCGGTGCCGGTGAAGCTGCGCGCCACCTGACCCTGCACACTGTACACGCCGCGAACGAGTCGCCCGTCGAGGCCGAGCACCCGATTGTAGGTGTTGCCGTCCTGCTTGTCGGTGTACACCATGCCCAGTCGGCTCTGTTTGCCGAGGTCGCGCTGCAGGCGCACGATGTTGTAGAGCGGCGAGGTGCGTCCATCGAACGATGCGTCGCGACTGTCGACCGCCGACAGCACGCCAATGTCAAAGCCCTGATGTTTGCCCGTGAGTTTGCTGGCAAAGGCGGGCTGCGAAATGCGGCGCGTGTAGATCAGGCGATTGGGCGTGGTGAACTGCTCCTGACTCTCGAGGAAGAACGGACGTCGCTCGGGGAAGAAGACGGCCACACGCGGGTCGACGGAGAACTGCGTCGCGTCGGCTTCGACCTGCGAAAAATCGGGATTGGCGGTGCCGGAGAGCGTCAGGTTGCTGGTGATGCCCCAGCGCGCACTGCCGCCGATATCGGGGCGACTGGCGTCGTACTGCCAGGTATTGGATGCGCCCGTGCTGCCTGTCCGGGGGCTGCCCACCGCACTCGAGGTGATCGTGGGGATGAGGTCCACCGTGAGGCCGCGCTGCAACTCGCGCAGGCCGCTGAGCTGGCCGCTCTGGGCGAGAAAGCTCGCGCTGGCGCGGCGGGTTGGCGTCCACGTCTGCTCGTGTCCGGTGGCCTGCACGGTGCGCACGACGTTGAGCTGCCAGGTCTGCACGTCGCCGGTGCGATAGCGCAGGCTCTTGAAGGGAATGGCGATTTCGACTTCGTAGCCGGTCTCCGTGAGCCGGCCGCGCGACTGCCAGACGTAGTCGGGCGCGAGGTCCACGGCTTCGCGCGCGCGGGTGGTCGAGCTGGCAAACCCGCCACCCGTGGCCGCGCCGGTTTCGGTGAGGACGCCGTCGCTCTGAATGCCAAACGGATTGACGGAAAACACCATGGCCTGTCGGCTGTCGTTGTACGTGCCGAGGAAGAACTGGATGTTGTCGTCCTGGGTGATGCGATCGCGGTCGGCCAGCGTGGCGCGCACGGTGCCCGGTGCGGCGTGGGCCCGCACGCCGATGTGCAGCGCGGTGGCGCTGTACCAGACGAGGATTTCGGTGCTGTCCTGCGCGGCGACCCCGTCATTGGGAAAAAACTGCGAGAAGCCCGTGAGCAGGGCGGCGTTCTGCCACACCGCTTCGGTGAGCTGTCCGTCCACCGTGAGGTCCGACTGGGCGCGCGGCGGCTCGACTCGGACCTGGCCGCGTCTGCCGTCATAAACGGGGCCGCGCGGGGCAGGGTCGGGCCTCGGGGCAGTGGTGCTGACGGCCAGAAGGGCCGCCAGGAGCAGGGGAGTGGCCACGGGGTGGGGGAGGGTGGGGGTGAGCGCTACGCCGATGTACGCGACGGCGCTGCGCCCCGCTGAGTTTCACCGGCAGTCGCGCCGGAGTCACGGGTGGGTCTCAGCTTCAGGGTTTGCTTGCAGTCACGTAGCGCAAAGTGCTGCATGTCATCACGTTACCTGCATGGCCCGCCATGCGTCACGGACATGCGGGTCCTTTCTCACGCCCACCGGCCGCGTACACATGGCCTATCTACGTTGTACCGCTTGCGGATCGAAAGCGCTCATCGCGGCATCACAATGCCCGCGGTGTGCGCAGCCGTTCAACGTGCATGATGCACGCGGTGAACGCGTCAAACTGGTGAAGTGTCGTGGCTGCGGAATCATGCACCGCCACGACAGTCTCTGTCACTGGTGTGGTGAGCGTGGACGTGGTCTGCAAATTCCGAAGCAGGTGTGGCGCAGCGCGGCGGCGCTCTTGCTGGCCGCAGGAACTGGAACGGCGGTGTGGACCTTCGGGCCCGCCGTGCGGGATTTTGGCGGCGCGATTGTGCGGGATGTGCAGCGCGACGTGCAGCAGGATCGTGCGGCCAATGCGCTCGAGCGTGCGCGGCTGGTGGCTGAGACCATGCCCACAACGAACACCGCTTCGGCGGCGCCGTCAGGCGTGGAAGGCACCCAGTTGGCGTCAGCCGAGCTCGCGTCGACTGCGGTGGTGATGGACTCTGCGGTCACGGCGGTTGCCGACGGCGCCCTTGATCTCGTCGTACGCAGTGACAGTGTGCAATGGACGCCGGTCGTGGCCCGGACCTGGGTGAATGTGCGCTCGGATGCGAGTCGTGGTGGCGAAGTGGTTGGGGTCATCAAGCCGGCCTCGCGCGCCATGATGGGCACCGATCGCGCGGGCTGGCGACAGATCCGTTCCACGGAAGTCAGCGGTTGGGTGGACCCGCGGCACTTCGAAACGGACAGTCTGCGTACGCGTGGCGACTGAGCAGGTCGCCGCTGAGCAGCGGGCCGTTCGGCTGACCGATCGTGCGCGGCCATGGGGCTTCACGCTCCTCGAGGTGCTCGTCGTCATTGTGGTGATTGCGGTGCTGGCCGCGCTGGTGGCGCCCAATCTGTTTCGCAATGTGGACGACGCGCGGGTGGCCGCCGCCAAGGCCCAGATCGAGAGCCTGATCACCGCGCTCGACACGTACCGGTTGGACAATGGACGCTATCCCTCGACGGCGCAGGGTCTGGCGGCGTTGCGCGAGCGGCCGACCATTGATCCCCCGGCGAACTGGCGCGAGCCGTATCTGCGAAAGGCCGTGCCTGATGACCCGTGGGGTCGCCCGTATGTGTACGTGTCGCCGGGGCGCGAGAATCCGACCGCATTTGACCTCGTGTCGTACGGTGCGGATGGGCGACCGGGTGGCACTGGGCCCGACGCGGACATCCTGAGCTGGAAGTAGCCGCGCCAAGGGTGTCGGTGTTTCCCTGACAACAAATGTCAGGGCGGCGTCGGAAAAGTGGCGTGCTTCCCCGACTTTCCGGGGGCCCGGGTTCGACGAATCTCAGCAGATGATGCGGGAAACGGCGAACACACCTTGAGGTCACCATGCTATCCGCCACTGCTGAACATGCCGTACGAGCCGTGCTGCTTCTGGCACGCTACGACGGACACAAGGCCTTGTCGGCCGACACGATCGCCGCGGAGCTGGGCGCGCCGCGCAACTACCTGGCCAAGACGCTGAACGCGCTGGCCAAGGCGGGTGTGGTGCACAGCGCGCGTGGCGCGGCCGGTGGTTTCACGCTGGCCATACCGCCCGATCAGTTGACATTGGCGCGCATCATCGGGCCCTTCGATGATCACTCGCGCGCGCCGGCCTGTCTGCTGCGCGACACGGCCTGCGACTCGAACAATCCCTGCGCGGTCCACGATCGCTGGAAGGCCATTGTGGGGCACGCGGCGATGCGCTTCGAGCAGACGACCATTGCGCAGTTGCTCGAGGACACTGGCGAGGCGGCGCGTTTTGTGCCAAGCGCGCTGTCTTCGCGCGAGACGCCGTTTCGTGCCATTCACACCTGAGACAGGGGCGGCACCCACCGCGCCGATTGAACCCGGACGGGCCTGAGGCTAGCGTGAGGCATGTCTGGCATGCCTCACGCTGGCTCGCCGTTGATGGCGGCGCTGCATTCGCGACTTCATTCGGATCGGCCGTCGCGCGTGTGGCGGACACGTTTTGCGCCGGCGCCCACGGGCTACCTGCACCTGGGTCACCTGGTGAATGCCGTCTGCGTATGGGGCCTGGCGCGGGCGCATGGCGGCGACGTGTTGCTGCGCATTGAAGATCACGATCGCACGCGCTGTCGTCCCGAGTTCGAAGCGGCGCTGCTGGACGATCTCGAGTGGCTGGGCTTTGCTCCGGATGTGTACCCGGTGTCGTCTTTTCGTCCGGACGTGGCGGGTGCGGAGACGGCGCACCCGGCGCGGCAGTCCGACCAGGAGCCGCGCTATGCGGCGGCACTTGAGTCACTGTCAGCGCGCGGCCTCGTGTATGCCTGTGCGTGCACACGCCGAGACATCGCACAACTGGTGCCCCGTGCACCGGGCGAAGAGGCGCGCTACCCGGGTACCTGCCGGGAGGCCGCGGTGGATCCGCTCGCGCATTTTGCGCGTCGCGTGCGACTGCCGGATGTAGCGGTGACCTTCGAGGACCTTCGCCTTGGCGTGGTGACGCAGCACCCCGCGCAGCAGTGCGGCGACCTGCTGGTGCGTGACCGGCACGCGCAGTGGACGTATCAGTTTGCCGTGGTCGTGGACGACATGGCGCATGACATCGACGTGGTCATTCGTGGCGAGGACCTGCTGGGCAGCACGGGGCGCCAGTGGGCGCTGGCCGCACTGCTTGGGCGGGACACGCCGCCGCTGACGCTACATCATGCACTGATTACCCACGCGGACGGCAGCAAGTTGAGCAAGGCCAACCGGGACACGTCCTTGCGTGAATTGCGCGCCGCGGGGTGGAGCGCTGAACGACTGATTGGTGAGGCGGCCTACCGCGCCGGGATGCTCGACACCGCGCGCGCACTGCCGGCGCACGCGGTGGCGGACTTGTTTGCGGCAAGCGGTGACCACGACATCAGCGCTGCGTGAGCAGCGAGAGCGTCACCAGCAGCACCCACTGCGGTCCCTTGTAACCATCCGTGCGGTCGTCGTAGCTCTCGTCGAGTGAGTGCGCCCCGCGGCCCACACCGCCGCCGTCGAGCGTGACGGCCGGGATGCCCAGGTTCATGGGCACATTGGCGTCGGTGCTGGAGGTGGTGAGCGGCGCGTACAGGTTCATGCTGCGCGCCGACGCCAGCGCGGCGCGCACGATGAAGGTGCTGTCGGGCGTCGTGCCGGCGGGGCGGATGCCAATGGTGTCGATGACCAGCGAGAGGGCCGCCTTGCTGTTGGGCCAGCGGGCCTTTTCCTCGGCGAGGGCGTCGCGCAGGGTCTTCTGCAAACGGGCGTCGATCTCGGCCAGTGCCGCAGCGGACTCGCTGCGCAGATCGATGTCCATGGCCGCTTCGAACGGAATGGAGTTGACCGAGGTGCCGCCGGTGACGATGCCGACGTTGAAGGTGACCTTGGGCTTGGTGCTGGCCTCGAGGTCGGCAATCTTCGCGATGGCACGGCCCATGGCGTGAATGGGGTTGGGCATGCCGAAGGCGCCGTAGCTGTGACCGCCCGGGCCCTTGTAGTGCACGCGGTAGCGATTGCTCCCCACGCCACCGTTGGTGATGCCGATGCCGGTGCCATCCACCGAGATGAAGAGATCGATGGAGTCCTTGAGCGTCTTGTTGAACAGCGCGCGCACGCCGCGCAGGTTGCCCGGGCCTTCCTCGCCCACATTGCCCACCACGAGGAGGCGGCCGTTGAAGGGAATCTTCTGGGCGATGATCTGTTTGGCCACGACCAGCACCACCGCGAGTCCGCGGCAGTCATCACCAATGCCGGGGCCGATGAGCTTCGTACCCTCACGCTTGACACTGACATCGGTGCCCTCGGGGAACACGGTGTCGAGGTGTCCGGCCAAGAGCAGGGTGGGGCCAGGGCGGTTGCCGCGAATTTCGCCGATGACATTGCCCTCGCTGTCGGTGCGCACGTTCTGCACACCCAGCTGCCGGAGACGCTGCGCGTAGGCTGCGGCGCGCTGCGTTTCCTTGAACGGCGGCGCCGGGATTTCGCAGATGGACGCCTGCTGATCGAGGGTCCAGGCATTGTCCTTCTGAATGGCCTGCATGGCCGCCACGACAGCCGGCGAGGCCGCGAGCCTGTCCACGCCACTTTCGAGGGCCGTGGGCTTGGCCTGGGCCGCGCTGCGGGGCGTCCGCGCCGTCTGGGCCAGGAGCGGGCCGGTGGTCAGCGTGGTGGCGGCCGCGGTGAGCAGCACAAGACCGGTGGTCGCGGAAAGACGGGGCGTTCGCATCGGCAGCAGGCAGGAAGTGGGAGACCGTCCAGGCGGGATGGCCCAAACGGGTGCCCGCAGTGGTCAGACGCGCACGAGGGCCGCCGCCCATCCGGCGGGGTCGGTGTCGCTCTTGATGAGCGTGGCCGGATCGACGACGATCTGAGCTCCCTCCAAACTAATCGGGAGACGGTCCATGTTGCGCGTGGCCTTGCCGCTCTGGAAGGCACCATCTGCGGCATATTTGGACTTGTGCCTGGGGCACTGGAAGCCGGTGTTGCGGGGCAGGCTGCGCAGCGCCGTGTTCTGATGCGGGCAGGACAGCGCGAAGGCAAAGACCTCGGCGCCCTTCCGACAGAGAATGACCTCGTGCTGCTTGTCGATGGAGACCGAATCGCCCGCCGGCACAGGATAGCGCACGGTACGGGGCGCTCCGGCGGCGGGGCCTTCGTTTGGCAGCGCGTAGAGCGGACTCCACACGGGACTGGCGAGCCCCACGGCTACAGCGGCGGCGAGCGCCCCGGCCCCGAGGGTGGCCAGTTCCGCGAAGAATGCGCGGCGCGAACCCACGTTCTGGCAGGCCTCGCAGGAGGAGGCTGCGGCGTTGTGTGGCGTCGCGTGCGAGTCAGACTCGATGGTCACCGGCGTGCGTCGTTGAAGTGTTGGTGGTGCGGCATGCGGCGCTACTGGTTGGACACCACGACGCCCAGCACGATGATGCCGCCCCAGAGCAGTACACTGCGCAGGGCCGACGAGCGGAGTGCGGCCATGCGCATGGACTCGGCGGCAAGCTGCCGCTCGGCACGGCGCATGAGTTGACCGTTCACGAGCAGAAGCGCCACCAGGCCCATCTTGCTCCAGAACACCCGGGACGTGGCATAGGTCCCGAGGTCAGCTGTGGCCATGGCGATGCCACTGAGGAGCGTGATGGCCAGTGCCCGCATGACCAGCGGGTGCGCGTCGGTCAGCTCGTCGAGCAACGCGGCGGTCGAGGGCGCTGCAACGTCGACGGACGCGGTCGTGACCCGAAGTACGCGTCGGTCCACGGCCAGCGCCACACCAGCAGCGGCTACGAGCGACAGCACATGCGTGGTGAGGAACACCAGTGGCAGCCATCCGCTCTGCGCATAGAGGTCCGCCCAGGGCTGCAGGGCTGTCAGCAAGGCCTCCGGAGGCATGCTTCAGTTCCCGAACTTCATGAGCAGCCAGCTGGCCGTGGACACACCCATGGACGTGAGTGCGACCGCGCGGTGATCCCGGCGCTTGGCGGCGGATTGCTCGGCCTCGTCGGCAAGCACGGCACCCGCGTACGTGAAGCCACCGCTGGCCGCGAGGAAGAGCGCGCTGTGCACGAGGCGGCGTGTGCGACCGTTGGCATCGTGACGGCCATCCCAGAGGTTCCAGAGGCCCGTAACGGTATTGGCGCCAAACAGCACGGCGGCGCCGGACGCGGCCACCGGATGCACCGATTTGGCCCAGCCGGGGGCGGCATCGCCCTTGGACAGGAGCTGATCGCCCGAGACATAGGAGGCGGCAAACAGCGGCAACATGGCCCAACTGAGGGCGCGGTGCACGGCCAGCCGTTTGTAATACGCGTCACTGTACTCGACGGCGCGCGGACGACGCGGCACGGTGTCCTGGGGAACCCCGACGCGTTCGGTGGTGTCGAGCCTTATGGGCCGCATGCCCAGCGCCACCGGCGATGGCACAGGGCCACGCTGCGGGGGGAGGCTGTCGTGCATCGCTCCCAGGGCATTCTGCCACCCAAGCATCATGACTACGGCTACCGACGACAGCGACGGCATGCAGCACCTCGAAACCGGAGAGAAGGGGAAACCTGCGCCCTCGCAATCTACGCGTGGCCGATGACCGGTGGATGCAGGTCGCAATTACATTGCGGGCAATGACTCGGACACTGGTCACGCGACGACTTTCCGTTTCCCGCCCGTTACCCTGGGGCTGGCTGCTTCTGCTGCCGGTCATGTGTCTGGCCTTCGCCCGGCCGGTGGTTGCGCAGACGGGTACGCGTTGTGACGCGGGTGATCGCATCGAACGGGTCCAGTTCGAAGGCAGTCCGGCGTTCGACGATCTGACCATGGCCATGAGCCTGGTGACTCACGAGCCCGGGTTTGTCACGCGGACGTTCGGCGTGGGCACGCGGCCGTGCGTGGACACGCTGGAGGTGCGGCGCGATGCACTGCGTCTGGCCGTGCTGCACCGACAGGCCGGATGGTTCCAGGCGGAGGTGGTCCCCCTGCTCAATCGGCGCAAGAACGGTGTCCGGGTCGTCTTTCAGATTCAGCCCGGGCGCGAGGCCACCATCGCGGAGGTCGCAACCACCGGACTCCCTGAGGCGCCGGAACGCCGACGGGCCTACGACGCCCGTCTTGAATCGCTCACGGGACGGCGATTCGATCGCAACCAAGTGGACACCGTGATTGCCTCGGTGGTGACGCGTTTGCGCGACGACGGTTATGCGCGCGCCACGCTGCCGCGGGCAGAAATCCGCATCGACACGGCCGAAGCGAAGGCCTCCTTGACCTTGCACTTCACGCCCGGTCCTCTGACCACAATCGGCGACGTGCACATCGGCATCCGGCCAGTCAACGGAAAGGCCGCCTGGGTGGACTCGTCGGACGTGGCGCGACTGCTCAATATCCAACCCGGTGACCGCTTCAGTGCGCGCGCTATTCTGGAGGCGCAGCGAGCCCTGTATCGCTCGGAGGCCTTTCGCTTGGTGTTGGTGGATACGGTCACGCCGGACAGCACGCGGGCGGACAGCCTGCTGGATCTGCGTGTGACCGTGGCCGAGGCCAAGACGCACTCGGCGCGGCTGGGCATCGGCTGGGCCACGCTGGAGTGCGGCCGTGCGCAGGCTCGTCTGACCGACCGGGGCTTTCTTGGTGTCGGTCGTCGTGTGGAGCTCAACATGCGGGCGTCCAAGCTCGGGTTGGCGTCGCCAACTGACGTGGCCAGCGGTCTGTGCTCGGATGCCCTGCGCGAAGATCCGTACAGCGCCGACACCATCGGCGTGAACTACTACGTGGGCACCACGCTGTCGAATTCGCGGTTGTTCGGATTGCCGGTGATGCCCATGCTGTCGGTGTACAGCGAGCGGCGCAGTGAGCCGTTTGCCTATCTGCGTGAAACCACGATCGGTGCCCTGGCCGAGTTCACGCGCAGCTTCACGCCGCGCCTCGTGGGAACCGTGGGGTTGCAGTACGAGAATGGTCGCACGGACGTGGACCCGGTGGTGTCCTGCACGCGCTTCGGGCAGTGCCGCCCGGAAGAGGTGGTGCTGTCCCTGTTCGGCCGCGGCATCGGCATCGTGAGCACATCGGCGAGTTATGATCGCACGAACGATGTGAGCAATCCGGCGCGAGGCTATCGACTGCGTGGCGAGCTTCGGGCTGGTGAAACCGTGTCGGAGTTGGTGTCCACGGTGCGCTTTTATCGGACGTCGGGTGAGGTGTCGTCGTACCGGCGCGCGCTTGGTGGGGTGATTGGTGGACGTGTGCAGGTGGCGGCCGCCTTTGCGCCGGGCGCCGAGTTGGTGGGCGGTTCGCCGTTGCTGCCGCAGCAGGAGCGTTTGTTCGTCGGCGGTCAGAACTCGGTGCGTGGCTATCAGCAGAATCTGCTCGGACCCGTGACGTATGTGGTGAACAACGTGCGCGAGTTTACCAACTCCGAGGGGTTCAGCGAGGTGGAGGTCATTCCGGGCAGTTCGTTTCGTGCGGTGCCTCGGGGTGGGACCGCGCTGTTGGTGGGCAATCTCGAGTACCGTCGCAACTTTCGCTTCATTGCCGAGCAGCTGCAGGTGGTGACGTTTCTCGACGCCGGCACACTCTGGGAAACGAGTTCGGCGTCCTTTCGTTGGCAGGATCTGCGCGCCACCCCCGGCATTGGCCTGCGCGTGATCACACCGCTCGGTCCGTTCCGCGTGGACATCGGCTACCGGCCGTACGGACTGCGCGCAGGACCCGCGCTGTATTTTGCCGGCAACGAGAGCGAGACCCTGGCGCCGATCATGTGCGCGAGTCCCCGTACGGGTGATCGCGATCCACGAGACTTTGAAGACCTGATCAACTGTCCTGCCACGTTCCAACCGCCGCGCGCCGGCGGCGCGTTGTCGCGTCTGGTGTTCCACTTCGGTCTCGGTCAGGCGTTCTGATCATGGCCATGACTCCGCGGCAACGGCGCTTCTGGTGGGTGGCGGGCATCGTGCTGGCACTCGGCGCTGGTGTGGTGGTGGGCGCCTATGGTGTGCTCAACACGGCACGTGGCCGCAAGTGGCTGGCAGGTACTCTGTCGAAGCAGGGCAGCGCCGTGTTTGGCGGACGCGGTGCGCTGCGCATCGGCGTGTTGCGTCGCATTGGCCCCGGCGGCGTGGAAGCAGACGATGTGGTGCTGGTGGATACCGCCGGTGTCCCTGTGCTCACCGCGGCCAAGTTGCGCGCGAGCGTTGGCTGGATGGGTCTGCTCGACAAGCGCATCCACTTGCCGAGTGTGCAGCTCTCCGGCGTGCGGCTCATGCTGCGTCAAGACAGGGCGGGGACGCCATGGAATATCGCGTACCTGCTGGCGGGCGACACCACGCCGCCTGTGCCAAAGACCGGGCCGGCGTTCGGTGACGATGTGCGTATCGGTGCGCTCACGCTGGCCGATGGCGAGATCACGACTGTGGCGCCGTGGGCGCCGCACCCGGTGTTCACGGGGACGGCGCGCGACAGTGTGATTGCGGTGCGCGACAGTCTGCATGATCTCACGCAGGCGCCCGATGGCACGTGGTTCGAACGTCGCGTCATCACGCTCGCGCAGCTCCGTGCGCACGATCTGGTCATCATTGATCCGCTCAAGCGGCCGTCGTCGCTGGTGCTGGACACCTTGGCTGGTGCGATTTCCGATCCGCCGGTCACGCTGCGGCAGGCGCAGGGGCGCGTGACCTGGACCAGCGACTCACTGATGTTCGATTTGGCGCGTGTCGCGTTGCCGGCATCGACGGCGCGCGCGCGCGGTACCGTGGCATGGAACCAACCGGGGCCGGTGCGTTACGCGGCCACGGTGCACGCGGAGGCCGGGCTGTCCGACCTCACGTGGATCTGGGATGCGTTGCCCACCGTGGGCCGCGGCTCCGCGGTGGTGCGACTGCGTACCCTGGCCGACGCCAATGACGCCGAATACCTGCTGGACTCACTGCGGGTGGAGAGTGAGGGATCGCTGGTGTCCGGTCGTGTCGGCGTAACGGTTCGGCCGGCCCAACTGCTGCTGCATTCCACCGACCTGACGTTTGCGCCCCTCACGGATGCGTTGGCCAGGCGCTTGAGCTATGACGCGCTGCCGGCAGAGGTGCGCGGGGCGTTTCGCGGACAATTCGTCGCGGAGCAGGGCGGACCACTGAACGCGTTGCAGGTGGATCGGCTGGATCTGCGCTTCACCGACGCCAGTGTGGCCGGCGGTGGTGCGGAGTCTCGTCTCTCCCTGCGCGGGTTGATTGGCGTGGGCGTTGAGCCGCGCGCCGCGGGACTGGTCGTGGACACCGTGGTGATGGACCTCCGCAGTGTGCGTGCGCTCGTACCTGATGCGCCGGCCGTGGACGGCCGGATTGCGGGCGCTCTGCGATTGCGGACGGCCGATCTGTCGCGGGCGGATGCCGAGTCGTTTGCGCTGCAGTGGACGGATGCCGCGGGGAATGTGTCGGTGGTGCGCGGTCGCGGCGAGGCGTCTTACGGACGCACGCCGGTCACGGTGGACGGTCTGCTCACGTTTGAGCCGTTGTCGCTCGACGCGCTCGCGCGACTCGACAGCACGCTGACCGTACGTCGCCCGCTGAGTGGGCAGGTGGCGGTTCGTGGGCCGCTTGATTCGCTCATGTGGCGCGCGGCGTTGCTACCGTCACCCACGCTGCCGGAGGGCTGGCCCCTGTTTGCTGGCGTGGAGCGTGACTCCGCGTGGCGCGCCATACCCGGTGCGCTTGTGGCAGCGGGCACCGGCGGTGTGCTGGATACCGCGTGGCACGCTGACGCGCGTGTACTGCTCGATGCATTGGACGCGCGCCGCTGGTTGGAGCGTGATGACGTCCCGAGCACCGGGATTGGCGGCGAGGTGCGGGTGGTGGCGCGCGGCAGTCTGCCGGCCGATACCACCCAGGTGAGTCAGGTGACCGGGCGGGTGGAGGCGCAGCTCGCGCAGGCAGCGGCCACCGATCGGCCTGCGCTGTCGCTGCTTGCGAGCCTTGCGGCTGACGAGCGTCGCGTCGTGGTGGATTCGGCCAACCTGCTCCTGGGCACTCGCGCCGCCGGGCTGCGCCTCGACGCGCATGGAGCGCTTGGCCGTGACAGCACCGCGTCTGACACGCTGCTCTACAATCTGCGAGTGGACTCGCTTGCCATTGTTGGTGGCGATCTGCGGCGCTTGGCCGCCATGCTCGCGCCCATGGACAGTGCGCTGGCGGGGAGTCTCCGTCGTGTGGCCGAGGATACGCTGCGCGGCGACGCGTCGGTGTCCGGCCATGTGGCGGGGAACCTGATGCTGGCAGACGCCAATGCCGCGGTGGGTGGACGAGACCTGCAAGTGGGTGCGGTGCACGTCGGCCGCTTGTTCGGCTCGGCGCGGGCAGTGGACGTGTTCAACAAGCCGGCTTTTGAGGGCGCGGCGTCGGCGGATGATGTCACGGGGATTGGGGCGGCTCGTGTTCAGTCCGCCAACTTCCGGGTCGCGGCGGCCACGCTCGACAGCGGGCAGTTGGTGCTTGACGTGAGCACGGTGGACGATGCGCATCTGGTCGTGCGTGGGGGATATGTGGCCCAGACGTCCGGCACGGCCATTTCGCTCGATTCCATTCGCCTGTCCTATGACAGCGTGACCTGGCGTGAGGCGCGGCCCGCCACCGTCCTTCTGGATTCGCTGCGTGTGGCACTTTCTCCGCTCGAGTTGCGCTCGAATGGCAAGGGCGTGCTGGCGGTGGAGGCCGACGTCCCGCGTGAGGGTGGTATTCGTGGCCTGCTTCGTCTGGAAGATTTCCCGGCTGGTGAAGTGAGCGCACTCCTGGCCGGCACACCACCCGCCAACGGTACGGTGACCGGAGAGGCCAGTCTGGGCGGGACCCGTCAGGCGCCGACCATCACGTGGAGTGTCGCGGCCACGGACCTGGGCATGGAAGGCACCGTGCTGCCGGTTGTGACCTCGCGCGGCAACTACGCCGATCAGCGTTTGCGGGCCGAGGCGCTGGTGCGCGACACGCTTGGCGGGACTCTGCGTGTCGATGGCACGCTGCCCATGGACTTGCGGCTGGTGAGTGTGGAGAAGCGTCTGCTCAGCGACGTGGTGGATGGACGGCTGGTGGCGGACAGTCTGCAGCTCGGAGCACTCGCGCTTCGCGTGGACGGTGTGCGCGGCCTGCGTGGCTCACTGAGCGGCGAGTTGGCGCTGGGGGGCACGTTCGATGCGCCGAGTGCACGTGGCACGATGCGCCTTACGGGCGGCGCCGCGACGCTGGATGCGCTGGGTATTTCGCCGCAGGACGGTGAAGCCGTGCTGCGCGCGGCAGGGGATTCGCTCATCATTGAAACCCTCCGTCTGCGCAGCGGTGGCCCGCGTGACACCGTGGGGATCGTGGGGAGTCTCCGCTTCCCGCCCAAGGATTCGGCGTTGGTGGATTTGCGGGTCACCGCCAGCAATTTCGCAGCGTCGCGTCAGCGCGATGGCACAGACCTCGATCTGTCGGCCGACGCGCGCGTGCGCGGCAAGCTGCTGCATCCGCAGGTGAGTGGCCGTGTGTATGTGCCGCGGGCCAATCTGGTCATCGACCCGTTGGGCGCGCGCACGGCACTCGATCTGTCGAGCGCCTCGGCGCGCGCGTTGCTCGGCGCCGACGAAGTGCCGGTGGCCCAGTCCGCCGCGGCATCCCTTGCTGCACTGGGCGAACTGCTCACGGTGAGCGATGCGCGTGTTGAGTTGGGCAACGATGTGTGGGTGCAAACGCCCGAAGCGCGTGTCAAGCTGAGTGGCGGACTGGACATCATGATGCGCGGACAGGAGCTCGCGCTCGACGGTGAGATTCTGGCCAATCGTGGGCAGTACCGTCTGGATCTCGGCGTGGTGAGCCGCAGCTTCACGGTCGATTCGGGACGCGTGCGCTTCTTTGCCAACTCCGACATCCCGCCGACGCTCGACATCACGGCCACCAACACCGTGCGCGTTGCGGGCAGCAACGATGTGCCCGTGCGTGTGCACATTGGTGGCAATCTCGAGGATCCGGTGCTCACGCTCACCAGCTCGGATCCGCTGTATGCCAGCGCGCCGGAGTCGGAGATCATTTCGTTGCTGATTTTCGGCGCCCCCACATTCGCGCTGGACGGTCAGAGTCAGAGCACCGTGCGTGCGGTTACGGGGGTGCTGCTACCATCGGCGGCGGGGCGCTTGGTCGAAGGCGCGTTGCAGCAGCTGCTGCCTGGCGGGTTCAACACCATTCAGGTTACGACGGCGGGTGGTCAGACGCAGGGCGAGCTCAACCCCATGACGCTGCTCGACAACCTGAGCATCTCGGCAGGCAAGCAGTTGGGTGAGCGCACCTTCCTGCGCATCAACACCGGCCTGTGTCGCGGCGCGAGCCAGGCCACGACCCGCGGGGCGTCACCCTGGATTGGTGTGGCCGCCGAGTACCGCATCACCCGCACGCTCATGGGGCAGGTGGGTGTCGACCCCGGCGCCGCGCCCTGTACCCGGCTCGGTGGCGATGTGCTGCCCCGCATGCAGTTCGGTTTCGACCTGTTCCGCGAATGGATCTGGTAGCACGCGGCGTACGCGGTCGAAAAGCGCGCCCGGCCACCACGGCTCCTCGCGCCAGGTGTCAGGAATGAGGTCCGCCGGATTCGTGTCGCCGCGCGCCACACGGCGCACGGCGCTCATGGCGGTACCGGCCATTGCGCCGAGCGTGGCAGCCCAGGTGACCAGCGTTTCGCGCTGACCATTGTCACCAAGCAGCGCCGCAAGCAATTCGTTGCGCAGCTTGAGGACAATGGGTGAGGCCACACGAATGCTGTTGAAATTTCTGTCGTAGCGCGCGCCCACGCCTTCAATGAGCGCCGCCGTGCGGGCGAAGTACACCAGCTCGCCGGGCAGCACGATGGGCCAGTTGAAGAGCTCACGCATCACACGATCGGCCAGAACGCGTGCCCGTTCGACGGTGGCTGTTTCCGAATAGGCAAGGTCGAGCAGCGTGGCCACCAGCGCCTCCATGTCGGCGGTCGACGTACCGGGCGCCACCATGCCCAGCCGCGCGAAGCCGTCGGTGGTGCCCGCCGGGTCGCGTCGCACGGCGGCAATGATGGTGTCGAAGAGCGCCTTGCGTGTGGCCACCGGCACCTCGATGACCATGCCGAAGTCGAGCAGGATGAGCCGGCCGCGTGCGTCCACCAGCAGATTGCCCGGGTGCGGGTCGGCATGAAAGACGCCGTCGCGCAGCATCATGCGCGCATAGGTCTCGATGAGCAACTCGGTCAGCGCACGGGGCGACGTATGGCGCAGCGCCTCGGTACCATCGAGCTGGTCGATGCGCACGCCGTCGAGATACTCCATGACCAGCACATGGCGTCGCGTGAGGCCGGCAATCACGCGCGGAATGCGCAGGCGCGGTTCGTCGGCAAAGCGCTCGCGCATGCGCGTCCCGTGTTCCGCCTCGCGCACGAAGTCCATTTCGCCGCCCACATTGCGGGCAAACTCGTCGAGCACGATGCGAAAGCCGCGTACGTGGTGATGCGGGAAGCGCCGATAGACGCGGTCGACGATGTATTGCGCGAGACGCACATCACGCTCGATGATGGCCTCCACACCGGGCCGCAGCACCTTGACCACCACGTCCTCGCCGGCATAGCGGGCCCGGTGCACCTGGCCGAGCGATCCGCTGGCCAGTGGCTCGGCGGAGAGGTCCTGCAGCACTGTTTCCGGCGCGCGTCCCCAGTCGCGATACAGTGTGTCGTGAATGGCCGACCAGGGCACGGGCGGCACCCGATCGGTGAGCGTGGCCAGTGCCGAGATGTACGGCTCGGGAATGAGGTCGGCGCGACTGGCAAAGACCTGCGCCAGTTTCACGAAGGCCGGCCCCAGTTCGGCCGTACTGCGTACGAGCCGTGACGCGCGACGCAGGTGAAAGGCCGCATCGCGCGGCATGGGCGCACCCCACCACAGCCAGCGCCGCCGATCGCGAATGAAGGACAGCACCAGCGGCACGACATGCCGCAGAATGACGAGCAGGCGCGGCGTATCGCGCCAGAAGGAGATCATGTCGACAAAGGCGCGGCAGGCGCCAGGAGTGCCAGGTTCTCGTCGATCTCGTGTGCACGCAGTCCGGTGAGTGGCAGCGAGGCGTTCCACAACTGCGTGGCGAGATCGTCGCGACGAGCCAGACGGGAGATGCTGAGTCGCTGGCGTGTCACCCAATAGTCACCGGTAGACGTCGCGGCGTCGGCAGCGTGCGAGAGCCAGAGCAGGGTATCGGCGCCCTGCTCTGGAGACACCGAGACCAGATTCATGATCTGGCGCTGCACACGCCCCATGGCGCCGTTGTTGGTGGCGAAGCGGCTGCGCACCACGCCGGGATGCATGGCGTGCACGACGAGGCGCGCGGCGTCCACGCGCGCGGCCAGCGTGCGGGTGAACCAGAGGTTGTACAGCTTGGAGTTGGCGTAGGCGCGCCAGCCGCGATATCCCTCACGGAGCTGCCAGTCGGACGGATTCACCGAGGCGCGACGATGCGCACGGCTCGACACATTGATGACGCGCGCCGGCAAACCGGGCATGGCGGCCGCGGCCAGATTGGGCAGCAGCGCCAGGCTGAGCGTCATGTATGCCAGATGATTGAGCGCGAAGGTGCGCTCCACACCGTCGGCCGTGTCCTCGCGGTCGAGGAAGAGGGCGCCGGCGTTGTTGGCGAGGACGTGAATGCGTGGGTGCCGCGTCGCCAGATCGCGCGCGAGGTCAAGCGTGGCGTCGCGCCGCGAGAGATCGGCAATGGCCCAGTGCACCTGGCGGTTGCCCGTCGCGCTCATGATGGCCCGCGCGGCGGCGACGGTCTTGGCCTCGTTGCGACCCACCATGACCACCGTGGCCCGCGCCGCGGCCCAGGCGCTGGCGGCGGCACGGCCAATGCCATCACTGGATCCGGTCACGATCACCGTCTTGCCCGCGAAGTCCATGGCGAACAGTTAGCGGGCCGGGGCCACAAACCAAAGGGGCGACCGCCACCGTGGTGACGGACGCCCCCGTGACGGCAAGCGGTCGACGAATGCCGGTCAGTTGGCGGTGGCCAGAATGGAGATCGGTCCCACCGACCCGGCGGTGGCCGTGGCGGTTTGCAGGCCGGTCTGAGGCCCAAGCGTCCAGCGTACCGTGACTTCGCCCAGCGCGTTGGTGACCGCCGAGGCCGGGGACAGCGACCCGCCGCCGGAACCAATGGCCAGCGCGACGGTCTGGCCCGGAATTGGCACGTTACCGGGGCCCACGACGCGCAGCACCAGCGAGACCGGCAGGGCGGAACTGGGCTTCGCGGTCTGGTTGTTGCCCTGTGCGATCAGAAGATCGGTGGGGAGCACCCCGAGGGCACCGATGCTGACCGGATCCACGCCTGGTGCACTCCCGACCAGCGTCTGCACCTGCGACGCCGGGCCAAGCGTCCACTTGGCCTTGACCTCGCCATTCGCGTCGCTGATGGCAGTGGCCGGGTCTACCGCACCGCCGCCGGCCAGGACGTTGAAGCTGATCGGGACCTTGGGCATGGGCGCGCCGTCGGTGCCAATGACGCGGAGCACCACGGGCAGCGGCAGGGCGGCGCCGGCCGCGGCCTGCTGCAGGTGACCCTGCACGATCGTCAGGCGCGAGGCCGTGACGGGTGCGGTGGCTTCCGTACAGCCGGCAAAACCCAGGAGTGCCGGGACGGCCGTGAGCAGGGCGGCAAGCAGAAATTGTGGACGAGCGGAACGCATGGCAAAGACGGTCAGGGAACTCCTCTCCATTGATCAAGTGTCGGCAACTGGCTGCCAGAAGTTGAGCGTTCCGGGTATGGGCGGGTGCAAGGGCTTGTGGACGAACGGACCAGCGCCACGCCGCGTCCCCGCCTAGATTCCAAGGGTCATGACTGTCACGCCTCTTCACGCTCCCAGACCGGCCCGTCCCAGTGAGGACACGCCGGCCCCGCGCTGGCCCTCAGGGCTCGCGCCCGATGTGCCTCCCCAGCGCAACCCTGGGACTGCACTGGACCTGGCTCTGGTGCGCGGCACCCGCGTCAATCGCAGCGCCGTCGAACGGCGCGTGGCCACCTTGCCCGCGCGGCGCACCGTCAAGAAGCAGTGGCAGGCCGCCTGGCTGCTGCGCGCCATCTCGTGCATGGATCTCACCACCCTCTCGGGTGACGACACGGCGGGCAATGTGCGCCGCCTCTGCGCCAAGGCGCGCCGGCCGCTGCGCGGGGACCTGGTCGACGCCCTGGGTATCGGCGATCTGCACCTCACGGTGGGCGCGGTGTGTGTGTATCACCAGTACGTGGCCACGGCCGTCGAGGCCCTGCGCGGCAGCGGCATACCCGTGGCGGCGGTGAGTACCGGCTTCCCTGCCGGTCTCTCGCCCTTCGAGCAACGTCTCGCTGAAATTCACGCCAGTGTCGCGGCGGGCGCCACGGAAATCGATGTGGTCATCACGCGTGCGCATGTGCTCACCGGCAACTGGTCGGCGTTGTACGACGAGGTGCGCGCGTTCCGTGAGGCCTGCGGTGAGGCGCATCTCAAGACCATTCTGGGCGTGGGCGAACTCGCGACGCTCACCAACGTGGCGCGAGCCAGTCTGGTGTCGATGATGGCAGGCTCCGACTTCATCAAGACCAGCACGGGCAAGGAAACGTCCAACGCGACGTTGCCGGTGGGCCTCGTCATGGCGCGCATGATTCGCGATTTCGGCGAACGCACGGGGCACGAGGTGGGCTTCAAGCCGGCCGGTGGCATTCGCACGGCCAAACAGGCGCTCGACTGGCTCATCCTCATGAAGGAAGAGCTCGGGGAGCGCTGGTTGCGTCCGCACCTGTTCCGATTTGGTGCCAGCGGACTGCTGACCGATGTCGAGCGGCAGCTCGAACACTACGCCACGGGTCGCTATGCGGCGGCCTATCGTCAACCGATGGTTTGAGGCGCATGGCGACGACATCAAAGCCCAGCAGTGAAACTCTGCGCGACGCGTTCGAGCGCATGAGCTACGGACCGGCGCCGGAAGCCGATGCGCCCGTGCGGGCGTGGATTGCCGAGCATGGTGGCCGCTTCGGTCATTACATCAACGGACAGTGGGTGGACGCGGCCGCGCACTTTGCCGTACACGATCCGTCCACCGGTACTGAGCTGGCCCAGGTGGCGCAGGGGGCGGCCACTGATGTAGACGCGGCAGTGGCTGCGGCACGCGCCGCGCTGCCCGCGTGGCAGGCGCTCGGCGATCACGCACGCGCGCGCTGGCTCTACGCGTTGGCCCGCGGCATTCAGAAGCACGCGCGGCATTTTGCGGTGCTCGAGTCGCTTGACAATGGCAAGCCCATTCGTGAAACGCGCGACATCGACATCCCGCTGGTGGCGCGGCATTTCTATCACCACGCCGGCTGGGCGCAGCTGCTCAACACGGAGTTTCCCGGGCAGCACGCCTATGGTGTGGTGGGGCAGATCATCCCGTGGAACTTCCCGCTGCTCATGCTGGCGTGGAAAGTCGCGCCCGCGCTGGCCGCCGGGAACACGGTCGTGCTGAAGCCCGCCGAGTTCACACCGCTGACGGCCATTCGATTTGCCGAGCTGTGTCATGACATCGGCTTGCCGGCCGGCGTGTTCAATCTCGTGACGGGTGATGGCAGCACGGGCGCCGCGCTGGTCGATCATCCGGACGTGGACAAGATCGCGTTCACGGGCAGCACGGAAGTGGGCCGCGCCATTCGTGTGGCCACGGCCGGCAGTGGCAAAGGGCTCTCGCTCGAACTGGGTGGCAAGAGTCCTTTCATTGTGTTTGAAGACGCGGATCTCGACAGCGTCGTCGAAGGCGTTGTTGATGCCATCTGGTTCAATCAGGGTCAGGTGTGCTGCGCAGGCTCGCGCTTGCTGGTGCAGGAGGGTGTGGCCGATCGCCTCGTGGCCAAGCTGCGCGAGCGCATGGAGCGCCTGCGTGTGGGCACGCCGCTCGACAAGGGCGTGGACATGGGCGCCATTGTCGCGCCGGTGCAGCTCGATCGCATTCGCGCGCTGTGTCAGCAGGGCATCGATGAGGGCGCCACGTGCTGGCAGCCCTCGTGGGCGTCGACGCTGTCGCAGGCTGCGGGGTCGTTTCATCCGCCCACGCTCTTCACCGACGTTGAGCCATCGAGCACCATCGCGCAGGTCGAGATCTTCGGCCCCGTGCTGGTCACGCATACGTTCCGCACGCCGGCCGAGGCCGTGGCGCTGGCCAACAACACGCCCTATGGCCTGGCCGCGAGTGTGTGGAGCGAGAACATCAATCTCGCGCTCGATGTGGCGCCCAAGCTGCAGTGCGGCGTGGTGTGGGTGAACAGCACCAACCTCTTCGACGCGGCGGCCGGCTTTGGTGGCTACCGCGAGTCGGGATTTGGTCGCGAAGGCGGACGCGAAGGCCTGTGGGAGTATCTCAAGCCCATTCGCGCGCACGAAGCGTCGCCGCTGCCGGTCATCGATGTGGCGGTTGTACTCGATGAAGGTTCGTCCGCGGCGAACAACGGGTCGGCGCCCGAGATGCCGGCCATTGATCGCACGCCGAAGCTGTTCATCGGTGGCAAGCAGACCCGCCCCGATTCGGGCTACACGCTGACTGTGCGATCGCTGTCCGGCGTACCGGTGGGCGAAGTCGGAGAAGGCAATCGCAAGGATCTGCGCAACGCTGTCGAAGCCGCGCATGCCGCCTCGGGCTGGGCCAAACTCACGGGCCACCAGCGGGCGCAGATTCTCTATTACATCGCCGAGAACCTCTCGGCGCGCGCCACCGAGTTTGCCGAGCGCATCGTGTCCATGACCGGCGACACGCTGAGCGCGGGCGAGGCCGAGGTGAACGCCAGCATCTCCCGACTGTTCACCTACGCGGCCTGGGCCGACAAGCATGACGGCGCCGTGCACGACGTGCCGCTGCGTGGCGTGGCGTTGGCCATGCACGAGCCCATCGGCGTTGTGGGCACTGTCTGTCCCGATCCGTACCCGCTGCTTGGGCTGGTGTCGCTGGTGGCGCCCTTGCTCGCCACGGGTAACCGCGTGGTGGCCGTGCCGTCGGCGCGCTTTCCGCTGGCGGCTACGGACTTCTACAGCGTGCTCGAAACCAGCGACGTACCGGGAGGCGTGGTCAATCTCGTCACCGGCGATCGTGACGCGCTGGCGCGGACGCTGGCCGACCACGATGACGTGCAGGCCCTGTGGTATTTCGGTTCGCAGCAGGGGGCAGCGGCGGTGGAGCGCGCCTCAGCGGCCAACCTCAAGCGCACGTGGACTGAGTGGACCGGACGCGAGTGGTTGGACCCACGGGTCGGCGAGGGGCGGGAGTTCCTGCGCCGGGCCGTCCAGGTCAAGAATATCTGGATCCCGTACGGAGAGTAACGGCTCGTCCCTGGTGATGACGCTCCGCAGACGCTCGCGGTGATCGTAGTGGCATGAACGGACTATCCCTTTCCCTGATGATCGACCTCCCCGCCTCCCCCGAGGCATTCCGCGACGCCACCTGGGACGATGTGGCCCCGTACTACGAGCGGCTCGCTACTGAGCCGCTCGACGGCCTCGATGACGTCATCGAGGACTGGCTGGCCACCTGGTCCCGGCTGGACACGCTGGTGGGTGAAGCCGGTACGCTGGCCATGATCGCGTATACGGCCAACACGGCCGACAGCGCGGCGGAGCAGGCCTACCTGCGATTCTCCATGGACATCTTTCCGCGGCTCGAGGAGCAGCAGGTGCGCCTGGCGCGTCGCCTCATCGAGCGTGGATGGACGCGCGATGACCTCGAGACGACGCTGCGCCGCTTCCGGACCGACATCGAGATCTTCCGTGAGGCCAACGTCTCGCGCTTTTCGCAGATCGAGGAGTTGTCGGCCAGCTACCAGAAGATCACGGGTGGCATGAGCGTAGACTGGGATGGCGAGAGCAAGACCATCCCGCAGTTGCAGCCGTATCTCAAGGACCGCGATCGTGGGGTGCGCGAGCGTGCCTTCCGACTCGGTGCGCAGGCCTATCTCGAGAAGCGTGACGAACTGGCCGATCTCTTCGATCGCATGTACGCGTTGCGCACGGCCGTGTCGAGCGAAGCCGGCTTTGGCGACTTCCAGCAGTACTGTTTCGCCGCCAAGCATCGCTTTGACTACACGCCGTCAGACACGGCGCGTTTTCATGAGGCGGTGCAGCGCACCGTGACGCCGGCAGTGGCCCGACTCATGCGGCATCGCCAGCAGAAGCTGGGGCTCGATGTGCTGCGTCCGTGGGATGTGGGGGTGGACCTCGATGCCACCACACCGCTCAAGCCCTTTGCCGATGTGGGCACCTTTGTTGGCAAGGCCCGGCGCATCTTTTCGCGCGTCGATCAGGAACTCGGCGCGCAATTCGGTCTCATGGCCGACGAGCAGTTGCTGGATCTCGAGAGCCGGCCGGGCAAGGCGCCGGGTGGCTACTGCACCGATCTCGCGTTCCGCGGGCGTCCGTTCATCTTCATGAATGCGGTTGGTGTGCCTGATGACGTGAACACGCTCGTGCACGAGGCGGGGCACTGCTTCCACGATTTTGCCACGCACAACCTGCCGTACACCTGGCAGCGCCGCACCGGGCACGAAGCGGCCGAGTTGGCCAGCATGAGCATGGAGTTGCTGGCCATGCCATATCTGGTGCAGCCCGATGGCTACTACTCGCCCGAAGATGCGCGCGTGGCGTGGCTGGAGCATCTCGAAGACGTGCTGGGGGCGCTGGTGCACATTGCCAGCGTTGATGCCTTCCAGGCCTGGATTTACACGAATCCGGCCGGCGCTGACCGCGATGCGCGTGATGCCAAGTGGCTGGCGCTGCGCAGCGAGTTCGAGGCTGGTGTCGATTGGTCGGGGCTCGAGCGGGAGCGCGTGTCCCGCTGGTATCGCCAGTTGCACATCTTCGAGTTGCCGTTCTACTACATCGAGTACGGGTTGGCTCAGCTTGGCGCGTTGCAGGTGTTCCGCAACGCCGTGCAGGATGCGGGCAGCGCCGTCGCCGCCTACAAGCGCTTCCTCAGTCTTGGTGGAACGCGCTCGCTGCCCGAGTTGTATTCAGCGGCGGGGGCCAAGCTGGTGTTCGACGCCGACACAATGGCGGAGCTGGTGGCCTTCACTGAAGAGCGCATCGAAGCGCTGCGTGCAGGCGCGGACGCGCCGTTCCGTGGCGTCGTGCCCGCCTGATTCCCTGGCATTCTCACACTTCCTGGAGTTCGCATGACGCAGCGCAAATCGCCCCTGTTGCCCCTGCTGCTGGCAGTGGCCTTGCTCGTTCCGGCCACCCGCGCCTCAGCGCAGACGCCAACCGTCAAGGACGTGTACGATCGCTTCGCCACGGCGGTGGGTGGTCGCGACGCCTGGGTGAAGGTCACCGGCCGCACGGAAAAGGGCACCACCGATGTGACCTTCGCCGGGTTGTCGGGCTTTTACGAGCGGCACTCGGCACTGCCCAACAAGATCCGCATGATCATCGACCTTGGCATGGTGAAGATCGATCAGGGATTTGATGGCGAGAAGGGCTGGATCGATCAGGGGCAGGGTGTGCAGCGCATGCCCGAGGCTGAGGAAAAGCGTGCGGCCGAAGCGGCGGCCAACGACGGCGCGGCCTTCCTCGATCACACGCGGTTTGCCAAGGCCAGTGTCGACGGCAAAGAGCAGTATGACGGGGTGGAGAGCTACAAGGTGTCCACCACGAGCAAGGGCGGCACGGAAACCGTGGAGTACTTCGACGTGAGCACGGGCTTTCGCGTGGGCTCCGTCACGAAGGGGACAAACGGCGAGGCCCGGGTCATCTATCGCGATTACAAGGAGTTCGAGGGCAAGAAGGTCCCCACCAAGATCGTGCAGGTGCAGCCGCAGGGCGATGTGGTGATCACCATTCAGCTCGTGACTTTTGGCGCACCGGATCCTGCCGTCTTCAAGTCGCCGCTCGACAAGTAATCACGGCTGCCAGACAACACGCCACCGGGTCGGTCCGCAAGCCTCGCGGACCGGCCCGGTGGCGTGTCACGTCAGCGCATGTCACGTCACCGCATGTCGCGTCAGCGCATGTTGCCTCAGCGCATGTCGCCTCAGCGCATGTCGCCTCAGCGCGTGCCGTATGCCTTGGCTGGTACGGAGCGCAGGTACTTGATGGTGGCGCGCATCTCCAGATCGCTCATCAGCGCGGTATAGCGCCACGGCATGTCCGGCTTGAGCGTGGATCCATCCGGTCGCTCACCGCTGCGCAGTATGCGCTCGAGCTGGGCGTCGCTCAGATGCCCGATCCCTGTGGGGGTAAGGTTGGCGGCTGGCGCTGCTTCGGGCGGCATGCCAGGAATGGGCCCCCCGCCGAGACCGGGTCCGTGGCACCCCGTGCAGCCGCCGGTGTTGGCGAGATAGGCCCCGTAGGTCAGCGAGGTATCTGGCTCGAGATGTGCAGGCGCCCGGTAGGTACGGGAGGTGCGCTCCGCGGCGTACAGCGGCACGAGATTCGTGGCGACCAGCGTTCGGCCCACCAGGCGCAGTCGGGTCGGCCCCGGGTCTCGCGTCACAGCCGGCACGGTGCGCAGGTAGGCCACAATGGCGCCGACGTCTTCGTCCGTCAGGTACTGGTAGTCGTCACTGGGCATGACAATGGCGCTTCGCCCGTCACGCTTGATGCCTTGCCGGATGACCCGTACCAGTTCCGCGTCGCTGTACGAGGGGAGCAAGCCGCCGTTGGTGATATTGGGTGGGATAACGATGCCGAGTGCGGGGTCGTCCACGAGGACCTTGCCGCCCAGATCGTCGCCATGGCATTCCACGCACTTGCCAATGGCTGTCGCGAAGTGACGGCCACGTGCGATGGTGGCCGAGTCGTGCACAATGGTGATGGGTGTTGCTGGAATATCGTAGCGTTTGTTGGCCTTGTGTGTGCTGGCCGCGTACACGTAACCCACAGCGGCTCCCGCGAGCAGCACCACCGTGCCCACCGCGTAGCCGGTCCATCGCATCCAACGGGGCATATGACCTCCTGAAGCCGCCCTGATGTTGGTCTAGCGACGAACCACCTCTCCGCTTTTCATGACGAAGCGTACGGCGCGAAGGGCGGCAATGTTTTTTGTGGGGTCACCGGCCATGGGGACAACTATACCGTCGTGTCGGGTGGGGCGGGCGGACGTAAGATGCTGCGCCCCCGATGTCTCATGGTGAGGTAAGCGGCAGCCGCACTGCACCACCAGACCACTCCCGAGACTCCCGTAACCCGGTTTCCGAGAACCACAGCGAGAATCGTTACAGAGCCCAATGCGGCCAGTGTCCCGAGCAGTGCGCGGGAGGCGGCTCCTTCTGGTACCCCTCTTCCTCTCAGTAGAAGGTGGGCGAGCACCAAAAGGAGCCCTGCACCGATGCCGAACAGAGTCGTTGGTACAAGGGATGCAAGCCAGCGAGGAGCCAAGGCCACGGTCAGGCACGCCAAAGCAACAACTAGCAGATTTATCGGCGTAATTGCCCGTCTATCCAAGGCCGAACGCCAGCTTCGCACCGGTTCTGTCATATGCAGTACATGGTCGAAACTGTGTGGTAACTGCTTCCGTCGTACCACGTTTGAGTCTCCCAGTAGCAGATGGGGCGTGTTCAGAGTTTTGTGT
>NZ_DLHL01000040.1 GCF_002483225.1 Gemmatimonas sp. UBA7669
TGAACAACCTCCTTAGCATCTACAACTAGCGCGCCCGAGCGCGAAAGAAGGGCGGCAGCGAGTGTCGGCAAGGTGAGGCACGTCGCGGCGAGCACCAACGGGGAATCAGCGAGAGGGGTGGCCCCCACACTTGCCCATACAACGAGCGACTCGGCCAGCAAACCCGCGACCAGCAGGCCACGCAGCACCCAGCTCGGCGATTCCTCCACCACGCCGGGGGGCACCATGGCCTCCAGATGCGTCGCCGCATCGGCGGCGTCTTGCGCGCGTTGGGCCAGCGTCGGAACTGCTGCGCGCGCTTGGGTGATCGCTGTGAGCGTCTCGCGCGATGCGCGATGGCGCATGAGCGCACCGTCGGTAAGGCTCGCCAGACGGCGCCGTGCGGCGTCGGCAACGGCATTGTCGGTCGGGTGGCGCGCCGCAGCGTGCGCAGTCGCGGTGGCCAGCCATCGCGCTCGGCGCGCGCTCGGCTTTAGGCCGAAGGCAGATAGAAGCGCGGATGCGATCCCGGCGCGCACCCGAAGCAGTAGCGGCGAGGCTTCGGGACGTGGAACGAACGTCTGGTGCATAGAGCTCCTGAAAGAGGAGCCCTACCGTATCGGCTGCTGAGCTGCGACCCAATTTCCCCCGGCGGACGGTGAGGGAGCCGGGGTGTCACGCCGTCACGAGGAAATCGCCTGCAACTAGCCCGCGAAATGCTCAGGAGCGCAAAGCCTCCTCGTGTTCAAACCGAACGGCAATACCCACGGTGATCGAGAGCGCGCCTCGGCCAGCGCCGACTACGCCGCGGCGTCTGCCACTGGCTCGCGCGCCTCTTGCAGCGGCGCGTCGAGGAGGCGGCCGCGCGTAGACACGCCCGCTGTGAGAGCCGCTTCGAGCTGGTCGCAAAGGGCCACCAGCTCGTCGACCTTCGCGACGATATCACGTCTGCCTGACGAGTTCTACTCAAACGATTGTCCCTCTCCGATACCGCGCTCGCCTCGTCGCCCCGGATCCCTCACCGATGTCGAGCCGTGCTCGGCGACGGTTTGTCGCCGCCACTCCACCAACTGCAGCAACAGGGCCCACCAGGATCCGTGCGCAGGCCATAGCGTGAGCGCGGCCCGAGGCACGCGCGGACTATCCGTCTGCAGCGCACGGTCCCACGCCGCGGAGAGATCCTCGATCGTTCGCGCGAGACCAAGCTCTTCGAGCGCAAACAGCGCCGTCCTAGCGTCTACAGGGGCGGCACCAATGATTCCCAGCCAGGCCGGCAGCAGGTACGTGGCCATGCCGACGGTGATGCCCGGCGCGATGAACGCCCGCCACGGATGAGGCTCCCGAGTTGGGGAGTACGACGTCTGCCCGTCTATCCAATCCCAGAGATCGGCCTTGCCCCGGGTATCGAACAGGCGGCGAGTGGGACGACGCCGAGCTGGCAGCTGACGTAGCAAGGCGTAGAGCTCGAGCCAGCGTGCCCGGGGCCAGTAGGCGAAGGGGGGTGTTCGATCCCCGAAGCCTACCGGTTGCACCAGCGGAAAGCCGGGGGGCGGGTGCGACGAGAGCAACGGCCGAAGGGCTTCGGTCGGGGCGACTCGTTGGACGGCGCGCCGGAGCCGTCGCCACGCGCGGCCACGTTGTGCCCGGATCCATGCGTGGTCGGACTCGGACTGCCACCGGGTCTCTTGAAGCCAACGCCAGATCGACTCGGCATCGGCATAGCGCTCCAGATGGCGACGAAGGCGATCGACATGGGGGCTGTCGAGGCCGAGTACCGGAAAGCGGGTGCGGACGTCGGCACTAACTGCGGCGGAGAGGGCATTCTGCCGATGCAACGCCGGTTCGGAGAGCAGCGCGATCCGGAGGGCTGGGGACGGGCGGGGGGCTGTTTCGACCAGCTCGAATGTATGGCTCATGGTAGACGGTGCGCCGAGAGGGGCGCCGGAGTCCAGAGCAGCGGCAGGAGCGCGCTTGGGCCGATTTTGCGAACCTCTGAGCTATATCACTGGCGGCTTTTATCGGGTTTCTCTCCGCAACAGCAACGATCGCTCTCGCGTACTGCACAAGCCCATGTCGTTCAATGCGTTCGGCACGTCGTTCGCTGAGCTAAGGAACGCGGGTTTCGGTACGATCGACCGCAAATCCACCGATTTTGATGTATGACCGCGAACGCGAGGGCGACCATACATCGATTTGTCTACGATCGGCGATGTCGCTTGTCGGGATTTGCGGCGCTGAGGTTGAAAGGAGCGAGTGATAGGAGCGCGCGAAATGCACATTCTGTAACGAACGAGGCGATCGGCGATGGTCATTCCCGCCCCGGATCCCTCGCCGATTCACGCGGTGAGGGATCCACGACCTTTCCTTGAGGTCAACTCGTCGGAGGCATCCGGGTGGTCACAGCACTGTCCGACGCAACGACTGGGCGTTCAGCGCCACAATGATCGTGCTCACCGACATCAGGACCGCGCCGAATGCCGGGGACAGGGTGATGCCCCATGGGGCCAGCACCCCGGCGGCCAGCGGGATGGCGACCACGTTGTATCCGGCCGCCCACCACAAGTTTTGCACCATCTTGCGATAGGTCACCCGAGAGAGCGTCAGAATGCGAGAGACGTCTCGCGGATCACTCCGCACCAGCACGACGTCACCGGCTTCAACCGCCACGTCGGTACCGGCGCCGACCGCGATTCCGACGTCGGCCATGGCGAGCGCCGGTGCATCGTTCACGCCATCGCCCACCATCGCGACGCGATGCCCTCCCTGCTGCAACCGCTGGATCTCGGCCGCCTTGCCGTCGGGCATCACCCCGGTCAACACCCGGTCGATGCCGAGAGACTTCGCGACCACCTCGGCAACCGCACGCGTGTCGCCGGTCATCATCACCACCTGTATGCCAGCCGCGCGCAATGCCCGTACGGCCTCGGCAGACTCTGGACGCACAGCGTCCGCGACCGTGAACGACGCCAGCAAGCGATGAGTCGCGTGGGAACGCTCAGGAACCTCCTCGACGAGATGTATGGTCCCCTGCCCCGTGCGCGCCCCGGCCTCGATGAATGCCGCTGCGGCAGCCGACGGTGAGACCGACAGCCGTTCCAGAAGGGTCGGACCTCCGACGTACAATACGCGCCCGTCCACCATCGCTTTCACGCCAATTCCCGGCATCGCCTCGAAATCATGCACTCGGAGCGGACCCAGCTGGCGGTCATTCGCGCTCTTAACGATGGCCTTGGCCACCGGGTGCTCGGCGTCATGCTCGACTGCCGCAGCCAGCTGCAGCGCTGCATCGACCGTGGTTCCGTCCGCGGTGAATTGATCCACGACACGATGGTCGCCGAGCGTGAGCGTACCGGTCTTGTCGAACACCACGGTGTCGAGCAACCGTGCGTTCTCCAGTCCGCGACGATCACGTACGAGGAGACCGCTCTGAGCTCCGAGCGTGGTGGAGATCGCGAGGACCAGAGGAACCGCGAGCCCGAGCGCGTGCGGGCACGCGATCACCAGCACCGTGACCAACCGCTCCACGGCCTTCGCGCCACTCGCACCCGCCGCGATCCACGCGATGAACGTGAGCGCTCCCGCTCCGAGCGCCACCCATGTCAAATACTGCGCCGCGCGGTCGGCCAGCATCTGGGCGCGTGATTTCGATTGCTGAGCGTCCGCGACGAGCCGCATGATGCCCGAAAGCGCGGTGCGCTCACCGACGGCCGTCACGTCCACGCGTAGCGCGCCCGCGCCGTTGACGGTTCCGGCAATCACACGGTCTCCGACCGCCTTGCTTACGGGAACCGATTCGCCGGTGATCATCGACTCATCGAGCGTGCTCGTGCCGCTTCGCACGACGCCGTCAGCGGGGACGTGCGCCCCGGGGCGTACGAGCACGATATCGCCGACGGCCAGCGCGCTCATCGGCACCACTTCCACGTGCTCCTGGTCCCCCATCACATGCACGCGGCTGGCCTGATCCGGCAGCAGTTTCGCCAAGGCTCCGAGCGCCCCCTGAGCCTGGTCGATGGATCGCATTTCCATCCAGTGACCGAGCAGCATGATGGTCACGAGCGTGGCGAGTTCCTCCCACAGTGGCATGCCCGGGTAGCCGAGCGTGACCGCCGTGCTGAACACAAACGCCACGACGATGGCGAGTGAGATCAACGACATCATGCCGGGCATTCGATCCCTCAGCTCGCCGACAGCCCCCCGCAAGAACGGAGGGCCACCGTACGCAAACACGGCGGTGCCGAACACCGCCGGAATCCAGCGTGAGCCGGCGAACGACGGCGCATGATAGGCGAGCGCGTCCTGCAGCATGTGCCCCCAGACGAGCGTCGGCACGCTGAGGAGCAGCGAAAGCCAGAACTTGTCGCGGAACATCGCCACCGAGTGGCCCGCGTGCTTGTCGTGCGTACCGTGATCGCGGTGAGCCGGCTCTCCCGCGCGGAGAGTGGCTTCGCTTGTGTGCCCCGCGGCATCCACGTGATGCGCAGACGGATCATCGGTCTGTGTCCGCGTTGGGTCGTGGGCACCATGGCTATGAGACGCGTTCATGCATTCCTCCGGCGCTGTCGGCGCGGCTGTCGCAATCGATGATACTGCGGGCTCGGCGGAGCCCCCGCCGTCCAGCCGTCCCATTCCCGCTGGTGGCGCTCTCCGGGACTCCGTAGTTTACGCAGCATAAACTCAGATGCCGAATACCCCCCAACCTGCGCGCCGCCATGACCCGACTCGTTCGCCTCGCCACCCTCACTGCCGCGCTGACGTTGTGCGGTGTTGCCGCTCCGCTCTCGGCGCAATCCAACCGCAGTGATTCCACCGCGGCCGTCGCCGCCGTTGAGCAGTTTCACGCCGCCTTGGCCGCCGGCGACTCAGTTCGCGCAACCGCCCTGCTCGCCACTGATGTCATGGTGCTCGAGAGCGGCGCCATTCAGACTCGCGCCGAGTATCTCGGACATCACCTCGGTGCCGACATGGCGGCCAGCAAGGATTCCAAGGCCGTGCGCAGCCTGGTGCAGGTTCGCCTCATTGGCGGCACCGCCTACGTGGTATCCAAGTCGGTCACGCCGCCAAGTGGCGCCGAACGATCGAATGGCTCGGAGATGGCCGAGTTGATGGTGCTCTCCAAGGACGCCTCGGGGTGGAGCATCCGCGCGGTGCACTGGTCGTCGCGCCGTCGGCGGGCGTAGAGAGAGGCGCAGCCCCGCGAAGCGGCCGCCAGGCGTCTTCGATCTCATGCACCACGCGCGGCGTCGCGCGTGGTCAGTGGTGGCCCGCTTCGACGGGAGCGGCAGCCCCTGGCCGAACGGCGGCATCGCGTACCGCTGTCGCCGCGAGCTTCCACAGCAGCCAGGAGGCGAGCAGTACCGGAAGGACTATCGCCAGACGCTGGGCGACACGGTCCGCGATGCGTTGACGCGCGAGTGCGCGCACGGCGCCCGCCTCTCCGAGGGACGGCCGCGTCGAACTGCCGTCCTCGCGCGATTCTCGCACAGCGGTTTCCCCTGCGCGCTGCCATCGCCGCCGCTGCATGACCCAGCCGGTGACAAGGACCGCCCACAGCACGCCTTGCGTGACGGCGAAGACCAGATGATCGACGAGGCTGTTGCCAGACAGGGCGAGCGTGTGCGCTGCCAGCAAGGGGTCGAAGAATCGCCAGAACCGCGGGCGCCGTTGAACGACGTCACCCGTTGCCTGAGAGACGTAGATATCCGACGTCCACGGGTCCGCGAATCGAAAACGGTACGCCTCCACCGGGCGATTCAGATCCGTCACGAGCTGTGGCCCGGATCCCACCAGGAAGAAGGATGGGCGTCCCACCACTTGCCCTTGCGCAATCGCGCCGGCCTGATCGGGCCGCAGTGTAGGCAGCGGCGTCGCGGTACACGCGTCGTAGACGATCGGGGGACGGTCCCGGCGCCAGGTGACCATCCACACGTCTCGATCCCCGAGGCGGCGCCATTCGATGGCCTGCGCCGGTACGTCGCCAGTGGCCGAAGTGTTGGCGATGCGCGTGAGCACAGTGGCCGGGTCCGCCAATGGGGCGTCCGTTGGGAATCCGCCGTGCCAGTCAGCCGCGATGCTGGCGGTGCCGCGGAATGCGTGCTCGAGCGGCCCGAGGCACAGCCAGAGGTACATGCCAACGGCCAGCTGAATCACGAGCACTCCACCGATCGTGCCACCCGCCAGCCGATGCCACCAACGCGCATCCGTCCAACTTCCGGCCTCGACGGGAGTGACGCTGGTCGCGCGAAGCGCGTACCGCGATCGTCGCCGCCACAGCAACCACAACCCGAGTACGGTCGTCCCCACCAACGCCATCCCAAGGCCGTACAGCAGCGACGTCCACAGCGCGAGCCGCTCGGTGTACTGCACCACATGAAAGCGCCGATACCACCACTCGAAGGTCGCGGCGCGTTCGTCGAAGCGACGAAGCGTACGCCCCTCGTCGCGCGACAGCACGAGCGTCGCGCGCTGCTGTCCCTCGAGCCGGGCCCGCACGGCCGAAACTGGCCCGCCGAGATAGAAGCGATTGGCCTCGGGCGCCGACGTCAGTTCCACGACACGGCTGCCAACCAAAGCCTCGTTGGCCACGGCGGTCAGCAGCGAATCCGGTAACGGGTCCAGACGCTTCCCCGTGCGCGCGTCGAATGTGCGCGCGAGCGCATTCGGCCCCGTCTTCACGACGTACCACATGTAGGGGCCGCGTGACTCGAGTCGAAGGGAGAAAACCTTCGCCTCGTCAGGAGCGGCGAGCTTGAGAATGGCCGCCGGCGTCCACGGCGCGCGCTCGAGCGGTAGCGGAATCGAATTGGTGGGCCGGAGCGTGAACACACCGGCAAGACCATTCGACGCCCCGGCGGTAGCAAGCGTCATCGCGGTGGCCGAGACCATCCAGGCGAGCAGTGGAATGGTGAAGAGCATGCCGCCCCACCGATGCCAACGCGCGAGATGGGACGTGCGCAGGGCACGTCCCATCGATGATATCTCCGCCTCCGATGCGCGCGACCTACGCACCGGGCATTGGCGGATCCGACGCGCGACGAGCACGGGACGCGGTGTGCGAGTGGCGGACGACCCATCGGCCCGTTGTCCCGCTCCCCTTGCGCTCCAGGATCACCGTCCCGCGACCGAAATTATCGACGGCGCGATCACCCATCTTGGCCTGCAACGCATAGCTGACGGTGGCCCACGCGGTGGCACCGTCCACGTGCACATCGATCTCGATGGGACGATACCGAAACTCCTTCATCTCTTTGAGCTCGGGTCCGAGATGATGATCCCGATAGTCCGCCCACCCGCGGTTCACGCCGGCGCCCTCGAAAATGGTGAGCGCCTCACCCGCGTACAGCGTGTCCAACGCCGCCATGTCGCCTCGCTCCTGCGCGGAGAACACGGCCGTGATCACCGCGCGGACCGCGCGGTCGGCATCGGCGGTTGGGCGCTGTGCGGCGAGGGAGCCACCGCTCAAGACGAAACTGGCGAGCAAGACCGGCAACACCCGCCCCGAAATTCGCATGGCCGGCATCACTGGATCATGAAGGTGAACGACCCGCTCATCGGGTGGCCGTCCTCGCCGGCCACTGTGAACTTGACCGTATACGCCCCCTTGGCCAACGGCTTGACGACGCGCGCCACCAGCGTCTCACCGCCGTCCGCTGTCAGCTCGCCGAGGGCATGCGTGTCCGTGGTGCCCTGCCACAACGACACGCGCGACATCTTGAGCTCGAGCCCTTCACTGAACGTCAGGCGCAGCTCTTTGGGGGCCGCGACACTCGCCCCCGCTGCGGGCAGCGAACTCTTGAGCTTCGCGTGCGGCAGAAGGCGCAGCACCACCGTCGCCGGGGTGTTCGGTACCGTCGGCAGCGACACCGACGGAAGTACCAGAGAAACTGCAAGTCCAAGCGAAACGAAGGAAAGCATAGATCGGGCCCGGAAAGTGTTTGACGAACGTCGTGTACCGCGACAATAAGAAGTATACCAGTTCGCTTTACGAGCCGTAAAGGGTACCGCTAGTGCCCGCGGTGCGGACAATCACGGCCGCCGTCCGGCAGGAGTGGCCCCTGAACGCCCCACCGACAAAACAGATGTGCGAGCTATCGGACACCTTCATGAGCGCAGTGCGCCCCCGCCCGATGCGATGCCCCATGCGACGGAAGGGCATGGAGGTCGACCACGCCGGACGCGGTACTGATCACGAGCATGACGACGGCGCCGCCAAGTGCGCGGCCTGACGAGCGTGGACGGGGGGAGACATCCGCACCGATCAGGCGTCTGACACGGCGATCCAGCATGTCCTTTTCGGAGAAACCCCGGCACGGCGGACGCAAACGCCGCCGACGCGGGTGGGATCCGCCAGGCGCCGAGCTTGACCAACGCATTGGCCAACACGAAGGGATCGTTGAAGCCACCGGCCGCGTCGTCGGCGGCGATCTCCGCCTCATCGGCGATGTCCTCAGCGATCTGTCGAAGCGCAGGTACCCAGAACAGCACATGCGACAGGCCGCGCAGGACGGCGAAACGCAAGGGGTCCCGCCGGCGTGCGTGCGCGGCCTCGTGCGCCAGCACGGCGACCAGTTCGGCTTCGGTGAGCGACGCCTCACCCTCGAGCAAGGTCGACGAGATATAGACCCGAGGTGACCATGAGCCCAGCGTAAACGCGGGCAGCGGTAGACCATCCACCACCAAGAGCCTCGCCGGATCGAGACCGGCCGTCTGAGCGACGCGTGCCAAGCCGTCGGACCACTCACGCACGCGGATCCCCTGCAGGGTGCGCCGGGCACGCCGCGTCAGGCGAATTCGATCGACGATCGCCCACACGAGGCCAGCGGCCACTACGACGTGCAACGCGCGGTGCACCGGCGCCATGAACTCGTGCAAGGCGATGAGGCAGAGCGCACCAATGTGGTCGCTCCCCGAGAGCGGACGATCGACCACCCCAAGGATGTGCCCGCCGATGACCGGCGCCAGCGATCCAAGGAGCAGCAGCGCGAGCGCGATCACCAGGCCACGCTGGTAGCGCAACTCACGGCGCCCGGTATCGCGGCGCAACCACGCGCGATCGCGCGTCTCAGCCACGACGCGTCTTCGCTTCCTGCACCAGTCGCGCCAGCTCATCCAACTGTGCTGGATCGCGCTCGGCGAGCACGTCGACAAAGGACGCGGCGAGTCGCGCCGGGGCGAAGTCGATCACGCCTTCGATGAGGCGCCTCGATGCGTACTCCCGGAACGCCTCGGGTGTCATGTTAGCGCTGTAGTGCAACAGGTCCCGCTGCTTCCGCCGCGAAAGAATGTGCTTGGCCACGAGCTTGTTGAGGACCGTGACCACCGTGAGGAGGGCCACCTCGTGGTCGCGAACGATGACCTCGTGCACAGCCCGAGCCGGCACCGGTGCGCCGAGGCTCCAGACCGCCTCCAACACGCGTGCCTCGAGATCGCCAAGGATCTTGCCAAGGCCGTCAGCGGAGAGCCGGATGGCGTCAAGCAACTTCGGGCCGCGAGGTTTGCGAGCGGTCATTTCGGACGGTCCGGTTGAAAAGTCGGTGGTGGCGGATGATGGTGCGGCGCGGCGGGTGGGGACGCGGACGGTTCGACTATGATGCCGTCACGCGCAAGCTCCTCCGGACGCGCCGCCTGTGCCAGCGTGCCGGCGGGCGGCTCCCACCAGCGCGCTTCGTCGCCGGCCCGCAGCATGGGGCGCACCTTGAGCACGGTGAACATGCCCCCCATGTCGATGTATCCGTACGGTCCGGTCGTGCCGAACATCGGCGTGCTATTCGGGGGCACGGGCATCCCCATCTCACCCATATCCCCCATCCCGTCGGTACCCATCGTCATATACGAGGGCAGGATCGGCTGCACCGCGCGATCCACCGCGGCGGCATCCACACCGAGCATGTTGATGCCCGAGTGGCCCATCTGTGTCATGGTATGATGCGACATGTGGCAGTGCAGCGCCCAATCGCCCGGATTGTCAGCGATGAACTCCATCGTTCTCGTACAGCCGACAGGAACCAGTTGCGTGACCTCCGGCCAGCGAGCCAACGGCGGAATGACGCCACCGTCCGTCTCGGTCAGTGTCCACGCGTGGCCGTGAATGTGAATGGAGTGATGACTCATCGCACTGAGGTTGCCGAGTCGAATGCGCACGTGGTCGTTCTGTTTGACCATGAGCGGCGCCGTTCCGGGAAAGGCTTTGCCGTTAAACGTGAGCACGTTGAACTCGAGCATCTCGTTCGGATCCGGGCGGCGCGCCCCCGGGAGTACCTTCCATTCACTCGACAACAGCACGAAATCACGATCTGGCCGACGCGCACTGATGCGGGGATGCACGATGAACATGCCCATCATCCCGAGCGCCTGCTGCGTCATCTCGTCACGATGCGAGTGATACATGAAGGTGCCATGCTGCCGCAGTGTGAATTCATACTTGAACGTGGCGCCAGCCGGGATGGGCGCTTGACTGAGCCCGGACACTCCGTCCATACCCGACGGGAGCAAAATGCCGTGCCAGTGTACGCTCGTGGCGGCCGGCAGGCGATTCGTCACGTAGATACGTACACGATCTCCCTCGACCGCCTCGATCGTGGGCCCGGGCGTCCGCCCATTGAATCCCCAACACTCGGCGGTCAGCCCAGGTGCGAACTCATGCTGTAACGGTTCGGCAACCAGATGAAAAACCTTCACTCCTTGCACGACGCGGAACGGCAGCGCGGCGCCGTTCGGCGTGATCACGGGCGTGTAGTCACGGCCGGGCAGCCCCGGCGCGAATACGACACCCGCCTGGTGATCGACCGTGGAGGCCGCGAGTGCGGAGGCGGCGCGCGGGCCCAGGGCCGCCAGTCCCACCGCCGCCGCGCCGGACTTCAGCAGCGTGCGCCGGTCCACGGCCGACGGGTGATTGAAGTCGCTCATGGAATGCGCGTCCCCAGCGCCTGTTCGAGGTGGTAGCGCGCGATCCAATAGTCCCGCAGGGACTCGATATACCCCTGCCCGGCCTCCAACTCAGCCTGTTGCGCCGCCAGCAGACCAAAGACCCCGATCGCCATCGAGTTGTACAGCAACTGTGTTTCCCGCGTGACTCGTTGGCGCAGCGGCAACACGTCCGCCTGATACCGCGTCGCCCGACGCTGTGCCGCGTCCAGTTGCGCCAGACTCTCCCGAACTTCCGAGCGCACCTCCCGTATCAATCCCTCCTGACGCGCCACCGCCTGTCGCAACGCAGCCTGTGCGCGCTGCAACCGTGCCTGCCCTCGATCAAACAGTGGCAGGGGCACGGACAACCCAGGTCCACGCAGCATGCGACTCCCTTCCGCTTCTCCCGAGTAAGCCAGCGAGCCGTCGGCGAGGTACCGAAAGCGTGACGTCAATCCAACCTCGCGCGCGCTCGCATTGATCTCGGACAGGGCGGCCGCGAGGTCCAAACGCGAATTCACCGCGAGCGCCACGAGTGAGTCGCGGGGCGGCATCGCGCCCGCGAGATCGGCGAGCCGAGCGGGTAGTCGCAGGGAATCTCCCGGCACGTCGACGCCGAGCGCGCGCACCAGGCGCTCACGGCTTGCCGCTGCCTCCCCCTCCGCGCGCAACACGGCGGCGTCACTCTCGGCAGCACGAGCCCGCTCGCTGGCGAGATCGAGATCGAGCAGGTTTCCGACCTGATGCACCAAGGCGGCCGTCGTGGCCGACGCCTGGGCCGCCTGACGCGTGCGTCGCCGAAGGTCGAGGCTCTGCTCGGCGGCAACGGTCTCGGCGAGCGCGCTCCGCGCGTCCGTCACCGCGCGAAAGACCGCATCCGCCACCTGCAAGGTGGTGGTCTCCAAACGCGCCCTCGCGACGCGGGTGCGCAGCGGGCGCCGCAGCAGTTCCACGAAGGACAGCGCGACCGAAAACTCCTGAAAGCGTCCCTCCGTAAACCGATCCACCGAAGCGAGCGGATTGCTGAGCAGACCGGCCTGCACGACGTCAGCCTGAGCCAGGCCGATCTCCTCATAGAGGGACCGCAGGCGCGGCTGTGCCAGCAGGGTGACGCGCACGACGGCGTCCGGCGTCAACGGTCTGGCCAGCATGGCACGGACGCTGTCCGATGCCACGAGCGAGTCGACGCCGCGCATGCGGGGGGCGGCGACGCCGGTACGCGCGACCAGCAGGGCATCCACCGGCTGGGTGGCGAGCCCCGGGCGACGCGGCCCGCATGCCGGCAGGGCCACGAGCATCGCCCCCAGCAGCAGCGCGCGAAGCCCGCTGGGCCGGTGAGAGCGAGCCTCTTCACGTTGAACAGGAATCACGGTCAACAAGAGCTGGACGAAAGGAGCGACGATCGGCACTTTATGATGCATAAAGTGCCGTCACTCACACCGCAATCCTGCTGACCATGGTTCACACTCCCCGTCGACTTGCTCGCGCCGCGCTTGTCGGAATCGTCACGGTCGCGTCGTCCTCCGTACTCCTGGCGCACGATACCTGGCTGCTGCCCGACCTCTTTGCGGTCGCGCAGGGTCGACCCGTCGAACTCTCGGCGCGTGCCGGCGGCGGGAAGTTTCCGGACGGGAGCGCCGTGCCGCTCGATCGCGTCGCATCGGTTCGGGTGATCGGTGCCACGAGCGACAACGTGGCTACCGATGTCGTCGCGTCCGCGGGCGCGCTCCGCATCACCGCCAAGCCCACATCCGACGGACAGTATCTGGTCGTACTGGCCACGAAACCGAGCACACTGGCCAACACATCAGCCGGATTTCTCAAGTTCCTCGCCGCCGAGGGCGCGAGCGCCGAGGCGCGCCGACTCAGCGAGACCTCGCTGACGCGCGACGCGGACAGCGTGATTTTCGAACATGGCGTGCTCGCATCGACCGTCGCCGAGATTGGCACTGGCGGCCCCCGCGCGTTTTCGCGCGCCGGCATTCTCCCCCTCGGCATCGTCCCGCTGGTCGATCCGGCCAGTCTGCGCGTCGGCGATACTCTGCGCGTGCGACTCACGGCCGACGGGCGACCGGTGCCGCGCATGGGTGTGGACGTGAAGACCGCCCTCGACACCACGGTGCGCGGCACCGGCGAGTACACCTCGATGATCGCCGATTCTGCTGGTGTCGTGGCCATCCCCGTGTCCCGTGCCGGCGCATGGATGCTGCGGACGGCATGGGTGGCGCCGACGCAGGCGGCGGGATCACGCATGGTACGCACGCGTGTGTGGCGCGCGACGTTCGTGTGGAGCGTGCGACCGCGCCGCTGAGTGCTCGGCGGCGACGCCAAGCACGCGAGTTCCGCCGGCTCCGGCTTTCTCCTCGAAGACGTCAGCGTTCACCCGACTCCCGGCGCCTTTATCCAGCGTAAACTGTCGTAGCCGGACGGTGCGCGGACGGTGCGCGGACGGTGCGCGGACGGTGCGCGGACGGTGCGCGGACGGTGCGCGGACGGTGCGCGGACGGTGCGCGGGCGGTGACGTCGGTCGCCGAGCTGGCCGAGGACAGACGAGCCGACGAGTTCCTCGTCCCGGTCGCCTGCTCTCCACCTCGCTACCGAGGGTGGCTATGCCGCGTTTACTGACGCGATTCGTGCGGTTGGCTGCGGCCGCGGCCGTGACCGGCTGCCTGCCGGCCGGCGGCGGGCACATGGGCGGCATGATGCGCGGAGGCGCGATGCCGCAGGATTCCGTCATGGCTATGCCGGCGGCACGGGAGGCGTGCCCAACCGTGATCAAGGAGCGCACGGAGGGCACGTGGCGCGTCACGCTCACCCTGCCATGGGCCGCGCCGACAGACTCTTTGCTGTACTTCGTGGACGTCCTCGCGACTGGTACGGACACATCGGCGTCCGGGGCCCGTGTCACGCTTGTCGTGCGATCCGAGTCAGATGCCGCGATCACACCGGCCTTTCAATCGACGATCACAACGCCAGGCACGGATGGACGATATCCGTTTGCGCCCTCGCTGCTTCGGCGCGGTCGCTATCGCGCCATCGTCACCGTGGCCGACACTGCTCGGCGGACGAACACGGCGACGGTCGAGCAGGAGATTGTGTTCGATGGCTGTGGCAGGCCGATGACGCATCCCAAACGTTTGTCGCGGGCTCCCGCGGCGCTTTCCTGGCTCGGCGTTGGGGCGGTGATCATGGGGGGCATAATGCTTCGGGGGATCCGGTGACGCGATTGCGCGACCATCTGGAGCTCGTTGCCGCCTCCGCGTGCGTGGGCCTGCTCTTCGGCGTGCTGCTGTTGCATCCGCTAACCATGGTGATCTATTGGTACGAATTCCATCCCGACATTGCGGGAGTGACGGATGTCGCGCAATTCGTGCTGTCGCGAATGCGCGCCGGGTTCCTTCCATCGATGTGGCTCATGACAGGGCTGTTCGCCCTGATGGGGGTGGGCGTGGGTGTCGCCGTCGGGTACTCGCTTCGCGTTGTCTATCGGCGTGCGCGTCAGGTCGATCAGCTGGAAGCAGAGCTCGGGCGGAGCCTCACATCGCTACTCGCGTCGGGCGAGAGTGAGACTCTCGAATTCAAGGCAAGCGCGCGGTGGGACCATAGTGCCGGGCGCGTGAATCGAGTCTTGGAACTCGCGGTGATGCGCTCGGTCGCGGCGCTCATGAATACCCGCGGTGGCAGCGTCCTCATCGGAGTGGACGACGCGGGACATCCGTGCGGAATCGTGTCGGACCTGGCGACACTTCGTCGCAAGAGCCGAGATGGCTTTCAGCAGTACGTGATCGGCTTGGTCGAACAGCACCTCGGGACGGCGGCATGCCGCTTCGTGCACGTATTCTTTCACGCCGTGGGCGCCCACGACGTCTGCCGTGTGCTCGTCGAGCGCGCGCCGTGGCCGGTGTTCCTCACTGATCAGGAGGTCGCCCGGTACTTCATTCGAACTGGCAACAGCTCTCGCGAACTCGATGCGCGCGAAGCGCTGCAACACGTCATCGGCGAATCGAACGCACATGACTGAGCACGCCTTCACGACTGAGCTCCCCACGCCGTTCGGATCGTCCGCCGAATCGGACGAGGCGTGGTTTTGCACGTGGCGTCGACGTGAACTCGCTCGCGTCGACGCCGCTGGTCTAGCGTATCTTGACTACACCGGTGCGAGTCTCTTTGCGGCATCCGTCGTCGCGCAGGATGTGTCGCGTCTGTCGACGACGGTTCTCGGGAATCCCCACTCGCATTCGGCGCCCTCCCTGGCGGCGACCGATGCGATCGCGCGGGCCCGTCAGGCGGTGCTGGAGTTTCTCGGCGCGGACGACGCCGAGTACGCGGTGATCTTCACCGCCAATGCCTCCGCTGCGTGCAAGCTTGTCGGCGAGAGTTTCCCCTTCGGGACCGAAAGTGCGCTGCTCTTGGCCGCCGACAATCATAATTCCGTCGTGGGCATTCGAGAGTTCGCGCGGGCGCGCGGGGCCACGGTGAAACTTCTGCCGATTTCCGAAGAGCTGCGGCTGACCGTTCAGCCGGAGACACTCCCGGCCGCTGCGAAGGCTCCGTCGCTGCTGGCAACGCTGAAAGCCCGGATGGCGTCTCCGGTGCAACGTCGCTGACCGAACTGATTCCGGGGGTGGGCACCACGTTCACCGCGTTGCCGACGATCACCCTGTTCGCCGGCGCGCATCGCGGATTCAGTCCGCCGCGCAACGAGGACATCATCAGCAACACGACCGGCAGCGTGGTGGAGCTCGATCCCGAGCGCAGCTGGAACTACGAGGCCGGCCTGCGCTGGGTACCACGTGCCACGTGGACGGTGGACATGACCGCCTTCCGGATGGACTTCTCTAACCAGATCATCCCGGCCAGCGTCGCCGGTGGTACCGGCGCCACGCTGACGAGCGCTGGCCGCACGCTGCATCAGGGGCTGGAGCTGGACGTCCGCGCCGACCTGGGTGCCGGGCGCGCCGTGACGCCGTTCGTGCGGCTCGCCACGACGTGGGTGCCGGTCGCGCGCACCGTGGGCACCCGCTTCGCCTACATCGGGACCGGTGGCGCTGACGTCGCGAGCAAAGTGTACGCTGAGCAGAATGGGACGGGTACGCGCAGCCGGCTGGACGTGAGCGGGAAGCGCCTGCCGTATGCGCCGGAGCTGACGACCACGGCGACACTCGGTTTGCGGCATCGTGGCGGCGCCGACGCATCCGTCGAGGCGGTGCACATCGGCCAGCAGTTCGGCGATGCGGCCAACACGCGTGTAACCGTGGCCGATGGGCAGCAGGGCATCCTGCCGACGAACACCGTCTGGAATGTCGCCGGGAACGTGCCGCTGCGGCGACTGGGCCTGATCGCGTTTGCGACGGTCAAGAACCTCTTCGGGGAACTCGTGATTGTGGATCGCACCCGAGGGCTGCTACCAGGTGTACAGCGCTTGGTTCAGGTAGGCGTCGAACGGTCATTCTGATCACGGGTTGCCACGCCACGCGCGGCATCCCGCGCGCCGGCAGGACCTACGGATTCAGTTGAACGAGTCTCCCAGATTGTCGGGGCAATTCTTGGTGTCGTTAGCGTAATGAGGAGGCACACGAGGCGGCACATCGCTAAACCGCTGTCTCGCGCAACTCATTGGAAAGTGAGTCAGAAAGTGCGCGACGCGACGCGAATCGCTCCGCACTAGCCCCACGACGCCCGCCTCTACGCCGTCGTCAGGTTCCGCGACAGCGGCAATGCTCACGTCGGCCGTGCTCAATGCCGGGGCGGTGTTCACGCCATCGCCCACTATCGCCACACGTTTAGACTGCCCACACAGACGCTCGATGTGCGCCGACTTCGCCTCTCGCAGGACCTCGCCGAGCGCGGCCAGTGAGATCACGCCCTGGCCCGCCTCGATAATCTCGCCCGCGAACCACCGGATCTGCTCGCTTGGCGTCACACTAGCGGCCGCACGATCGTGGTTTCGCCGGCCCGTGTCGTGCAGCGGAGCGATGGACGCTTAGCTGCGCGTTGCCACTCGAAGTCGTACCGCATGTCTTCCGCGTGCCGGTCGGTGTTGTTGAACCACTGCCGGAAGAATTCGATCTGGAGCGTCGTCGCCGTTGGCAGTGGGCATCCGCCACGATCCGGCTTAAGACACCGCGGATCATCCTGCGCCTCGAGCGCCGCTCGTTGGATAATCCGGTGCCTCTCCGTGAGCATCTCGAGGGGTCGTGTACTGCTTGTTCCAAAGGACCGCATCGGTGGGCGTGCGCTGCGCAGCCATAGACTGCGGCGAGGGCGACACCGGTCGCGGCATTGTCGCGATTTGTCCGGCCGCCGCGCTGCCTGATCAGGCATTCCCCGGTTCTCTCGCGACGGCTGGAACACACCGCCCGTTCACGCGCGTGAAATACGGAGAGCCCGCGTCATTTGGGGCACTCGCTTCTATGCTATCGTGCCACGTGCATGTATCGACGCTGCGTCGATTGGACGGCGAGCAACCGCTCATCGCCACGACAACCGCAGCACACGGCGGAGCCGGACCGCAAATCACCCGGTGCCACGCGCCGAGCCAGCGGCGTCGAAAGCTGCCGGTGGCTCCGACGCGCGACGTCGATACTCGAACTCATACCACCCTGCTGCCCATGCGCTCGCAGGACTCGGCACACCGGCGACATGCCTCCGCGCACTGCTGCATCATCGCATCTCCTCCGCCTACGGTCTCGCACGCACGCGCGCAGGTACGACAAGCCTCGGCGCACACCTTGCACGCCTGCGCGTACATATACGAGCCGCGGAGCATGACATCTGCTGAGGTGTGGCAGATCTTCGCGCAGTCGACGAGGATGTTCTGGTGTTCGACGCTGGCATGCTGGCCGCCGAGCGTGAGACAATGCACGGCAGTGGCCGTGCACGTGGCGTAGCAGTCGAGGCATTCGCGGATGCACTGCTGCATCTCGGCATTCGACATGCCATGCGAGTGGTCGTGGGCCATGGGGTCTCCTGGAGGTAGGCGGCGCGAGCCGCATGAGCCGCCCTTCTCGAAGCTCGAGGGCGCGGCGGGTGTCTTCCATCGACTGCAGGAGGCGTACCGTGCTTTATCCCGCGTAAATGCGCACATCGACACGGTTTGACGCGCGGACATCTGACCAGCCGTCCGGCCTGCAGCTTGGCTGAACTGCCGTGAGACGTGATGCTGGCCGGCTCGCGGTCACCGCGTTGTCATCTCCATGCCCCGCATGTCCATCGGCGTCGGCGTGGCGACGAGCACCGCCGTGACAATCAACACGAGCACACCGACGAGCAGTTCGACTTGCGCCAATGATTTCATCCTCGCTGTCCCGGCGACCGTGCTGATTGTGGGTTTCACGCGGAGCCAATTATAAGCGCCGGTGCCGCCCACGACAGACAGAAGGGCCAACTTGGCCAAGAGCGTCCGCCCATACCCCGTTTGCCATAGCGCGGACACCTCGCTCACGTGCAGCCATGCGGCGAAGACGCCCGTCGCCGCCACGAGACCGGCAAAGAGCAGTGCGGTTGGCGAGAACGCATTGAACAGTTCCGCAACGGCTGCGCCACGCTCCTCGTCCGGTAGCCGCATCGCCACGGGCAGCCCCGCGACCAACACGACAAGAAGGCTGCCGAGCCATCCGCCAGCGCCGATCACGTGCAGCGTGTCCGCAACGATCGCGAGCCCCGCGCGTTCCGGAGTTGCCGCGGCGTGCCCCGATAGCGCTGGCGTGAGAGCAAGCGCGAGGACCCCGAGAACGGCCAGCCCCCAGCCGCCAGTACCGCGGATCGCCGAACGGAAGCCTGCGGCCGCGACTACCGTACCTCCGATCTGGAGCAGCCATCCCCGTCCCCACACCGTCTCCATCAGCATCGCGCGGACGAGTTGCGGATCGAAGGTCGCGCCGGGGGAATGCATGGCGTAGGACTGTGCGCCCATGCGCAGCACCGCCGCCACGGCGACGAACGCCGTGCCAAGCATGCCGATGCGGGCAGCGCCATGTCGCGCGCTCGCAAGCAGTAAGCTGTCCGCACCATGCCGCCGCTGCAGCAGATGTAGCACCGCTCCCTGAAACGCTCCGGCGCCGATGGCCATCAGCAGGCCGAGATACAGCAGGGCGCGAATGGCTACGTATCCCACTGACTCCACGCCGAAACTCGCACCTTGGGGCATCGATGCTGGATCGTGATGCGCTTCCGGCCGCACTTCAGCCGGTGCGGCCGCGCTCGGCGGGGATGTATCGAGCGACATCTGCGCCGTCGGCTTCGCGCCGGATGCAACGGTGAAGGTGTATCGACCGCGCACCGGATGTCCGTCATCGCCGGCGATCTGCCACACCACCGTGTAGGTGCCCGCGGCCAAGGTGCCACGAATGTCTGCTACGAGTGCTCGCCGCGTTTCCGCCGCGAGTCGCACTGGCGACAGCGCCACCGCCGTTCCTGACGCATCCAGCAGCTCGAGTCGACTGAAGGCAAGTGCTGGTGCTTCCGTGAACACCAACCGCAACTCGCGCGGAACGACCGTCAGCGAAGAGGCAGCTGCCGGTGTCGAGCTCTTGAGAGATCCGTGGGCACGCGCGGTGGAGGGTAGGACGGCGAAGAGCGAGAGTGCCAGCACGACAAACAGCGGCAGGCGACCGTGAGAGAGGATGTGTCGCATTCTGCCACGCGACGTCAGTACTGCGACGCGAGTCATGCAGGCGGCTTCCGAGTAACGGGAGGCTTGATAGGACCCATTCCGGGCATCTTGCTGTGGTCCATGCCTGGCATCGCCACTGGCGCCGACTTGGCTGCGGGTTTCGCTGCGAGCTTCTTGGCGGGCTTCGCAGCGGCTTCTGTCGCCGGCCTGGCGGCCGGCTTCGCCGTTGTGCTTGCTGCCTTGGCGCTTGCAGCAGCCCCGCTGCCTCCCGGTGCAGTCGGCACCTCGGGCATGTCCACGCCCATCTCGGATATCCCCGGCATCTGCGCCATCATGCGTTGCAGCACCGGATCACTCATCACGCGCTCACGAATCACCGGGTCGGTCATCATGCGCCTGTGGATCGCCATCAGGCTCGTGTCTGTCTCACCCATGACCGACTTGCGCATATTGGGAGTCGATGCGCCGACCGCGCCGTTGGACGCACCTGTTCCCGCCATGTTCATCGAGGGATGGTCCATCGTCGAGTGGTCCACCGCCGCTGGTTTTCTACCGTTCGGCGAGGTAGTGAGCTCTCTGACGTCCGCGCCGATAGGAGCAGCTGTGTTTCCCAAGACTCCGCATGCGAGTGTCGTAGCAGTTGCGCCGGCGGCCGGAGCGCCGGCCGATGACTGTACGAGCACATGGAACGGACCGTCAGCGGCGAGGGACGCGCCGAGGTTCGCTCTGCCACTGGCGCTGCCGGACGCATCGACGGTGATTGCCGGGTACGCGCCTGGCGCGCCCACAAGCCCCTCGTCGCGCGCGCACGAGCCGCGTCGCACGGACCAGACTCGCACGGCGCCCGGTTGATCACCGGACCAGCGCAGTTGTACCGACGTGCCGTTCACGGTGGCGGTCCCGGTTGCCCCCCGTGAGCCAAGGAGGTTGGCCAGTAGTGCGCTCCTCGCGTTTCCCTGCGGTTGCGTTGCCATGCCCGCGTGGTTGACGAGCGTGCTCACTCCTGCCTGCGCCTGCAGGAGCGCGCCGCCGGGGATGCCTAGCGCGACAAGTGCCGTGACGATTGGAACGCGCATCGGAAAACCTCCGTTGTCGACGCAGGGCACCGAGCCCCAAGAAGGTGAAGCGGGATGGTCGCGCTCAGCGCCAGATCCGCAGACCGGCCATGATCGTGCCGACACGTCGTCGCTCGCCAAGGTTATGGGTCGTCGGGGCACCGATGCCGGTGCGCCGAAGCACCGAAACGCCCACGTACGGCGCGAACTTGCGCCGGATCTCGTAGCGCATGCGCGCGCCGACCTCGACATCGTTGAGTCCGGAGTTCACGCCGATCTGCCGTACCGCCTGCGCAGCCGCGCTGATCTCCACCCATGGCTGCACGATGAGGCGTTGCGTGACGAGCACATCGAACGACGACTGCACTTCGAAGGACACGTCACCCTTGTCGCTGACCAAGAGGATGGGCTCCACCTCGAACCACCCGGGTGCCAAACCGACCACGCCAATCGCGAGCATCCCGCGCGTCAGCCGACTACGTGCGCCTGGCCGATCGCTCGATGGATTGCCAACATCCACCAGCACCACGTCGTTGCGCACGCGCGAGTCGACGCGGGCGCCAGCGACAACCGACCAAAACGGCGTGATCAGTCGCCCGTAGAGGACGTCAACCTGAAACTCCCCGCCGCCGGACACGCGCGTCGACTGCTCACCCTGCAGTCGCAGGAACATCCGCCGGTAGTCGCCGCCGATCCAGCTGACCAGCTCGACGTCCACCGGACGCGCTGGTTGATTCGCGTGCACTTCAAGTTGCTCCGCGAGAATGAACGTGCGGATGACGCGATCGAGGTCCATTCTGTGTGAGCCTTCTCCCAGCTGCGCATCGGCGCGTACGCTCAACAGCGAGGCGAGCGAGAACACGACGGCTTGCCGCCAGCCTGCGCGAGCGCGCGGGAAGGGGCCGGTCATGACGCGCCTCCTTCGCCCACCGTCATCGATCCGTCCGGCTCCGAAACCTGAAATACCCGGAACATGCCAAGGTCCATGTGGAAGAGCACATGGCAATGAAAAGCCCACGGCCCCGGGTCGACGGGTGTTGCGAGCAACGACACCCGTTCCGCCGGCTTGACGTTGACGGTGTGCACGCACGGACATTCCGGCCCGTGCCCGTTCTTGAGCTCCATGAACACACCGTGCAGGTGCATGGGGTGCGCCATCATGGAGTCGTTGACGATGGTGAGCCGGATGCGCTCACCGTGTTTGAGCGGGATCGGATCGGGCGCGTCCGAATACTTGATTCCGTTGATCGACCACATGTAGCGTTCCATGTTGCCGGTCAGATGCAGCTCGATTTCGCGTGCTGGCGGCCCGAAGGTCTCGGCCGGTGTGAGGCGCTTGACGTCGGTCCACACGAGCACGCGCCATCCGTCTTCGCCGAGTCCGGCGCCCGGCTCCGAAAGACGGCTCCGTGTCTCCATGGCCGTGCCGGCACTCGCCGAGCCATGCGTGCTTCCAGCGTGTATCACCGGCTCCGGGATCGTACCGGGGGCCCGAAGATTCGAGGCGCGGATGATCGTGCCGTCGCGCAACGTCCCCTCGAACGCGCCGCGCCCCCCCGACGCGCCCATGCCTGGCATGCTACTCATGTCGTGGCCGGCGTGTCCCGACACGGCCGCCGCAGCCAGCTTGGGCGCAGTAGCGGGCATATCCATACCGGCCATGGTCGCATCCGCGGCGGGCCTCGCCGACGTCTGCACCCCCGACATGTCCATGCCGGGCATCGCCAGTTCGCCATGCCCGCCCATCCTCATCGCCATGCCCATGTCCATCATGCCGAGCGTGGGACGCGGGCGACGCTTCGGAACCTCCGCAGTCATGCCCGCACGCGGCGCAAGCGTGCCCCGCGCATGCCCCGACCGGTCCATCGACTCCGCGAATATCGTGTACGCGCGATCTTCCGTCGGCTGCACGATGACGTCGAACGTCTGTGCAATCTCGATGCGGAACTCATCGAACGTTACGGGCTGCACATGCTGGCCACTGGCCTGCACGAGCGTCATCTCGAGCCCAGGGATGCGCACGTCGAAATACGAGCCCGCACCGGCGTTGATGAAGCGGAGCCGCACCCGTTCGCGTCGTCGGAACAGTCCGGTCCAGTTGGAGGCGGGTGGCAGGCCGTTCAGGAGATAGGTGTACGTCGAGCCCGTGACATCCGAAATGTCGATGGGGCTCATTCGCATCTTGCCCCACTCCCATCGATCCGCAATGGTGGCGCGCAGGCCGACCCGGTCGACGTCCTTGAAGAAGTCACTGACCGTCCGCCGCTGGAAATTGTAGTACGAGCGTTGCTTCTTGATGTTGTCGAGGATCTTGAGCGGATTCTCGAACGACCAGTCGGACAGCATGACCACATACTCCCGGTCGTACTGAAACGGCTCGGGCTCGAGAGGGTCAATAATGAGCGGCCCATAGTGCCCAAGCTGCTCCTGAAAGCCCGAGTGGCTGTGGTACCAGTAGGTTCCGTACTGTCGGAGCGGAAACTCGTAGACGAATGTCTGCCCCGGATGAATGCCGGAGAAATTCACGCCTGGCACGCCGTCCATGGCATTCGGTACGAGGAGGCCGTGCCAATGGATGGACGTGTCCTCACGAAGCCGATTGGTCACGTGGATGTTCGCGCGTTCCCCCTCCCGGAATCGGAGCAGCGGCCCGGGGATCGAGCCGTTGATCGTCGTGGCGATACTGCGGCGACCTGCGAAGCCGATTGCGAGCGGTCGATGACGAGCTCGACGCGATTGTTGCTGCCCACCACGCGCGTTTCGACATCGGGAATGAGCTGCGAGCCGTTTGCGGGCGACACCGAAGCCGGCGCTAGGTGTAATCGCTAAGGACGTTGTTCA
>NZ_DLHL01000041.1 GCF_002483225.1 Gemmatimonas sp. UBA7669
GTAGACATTTTTCAGGACTAGACATTGCGTGGGGCCGTTCGCGCGGTAGCCTTTCCCGCAGTGGCCCCACACGATCGGGTTTCTCATCTCATTCGTTGCTCACATCGCATTCATCTATTTCTGTCTCGTCTTCACAACTCGCACCATCTGGTTTCTGAACATCTCAAGGTTCGAGCACCTGGAGACGAGAGGCCAAAACCTGGGTGTCAGACCACGCGCAGCAGTCCGAACTCGCGCTGTCCCTTCCGCAACAGCAGGAACGCCCCCCGCAGCAGGCGATCGCGTGAGACCGTCTTGTCGGCCGCGCTGAGCTTGACGCCATTGACGCTGATGCCTCCCTGCTCGAGCAGGCGCTTGGCCGCGCCACGCGAGGCTGCGATGCCCAGCTGCACCAGCGCCTCGAATACATCCACCCCATCCGCCGGAGCTCCTTCGGCCGGCGGCACGTAGTCCGCAAACGGAATTTCCCGCGCCAGCGCGTCGAGCGCTGCGCCGGACAGTGCGTTCGGATCCGCCTTCTCGAACAGCAGCGCCGATACCTCCTGCGCCACCCGTGCGGCCTCCGCGCCATGCACACGCGCCGTCACGTCGGCCGCCAGCGAACGCTGGGCCACGCGCTTCTCGGGCGAAGTGCGCACCTCGGTGTCGAGCGCGGTGATCTCTTCCAGCGAGAGCAGCGTGTAGAAGCGCAGGTAACGCGACACGTCGCGGTCGTCCGCGCCCATCCAGAACTGGTAGAAGGCGTAGGGTGACGTGCGATCGGCATCCAGCCACACCGAGCCGCCGCCCGTGCTCTTGCCGAACTTCGTGCCGTCGGCATTGGTGATGAGCGGGAACGTGAGCGCGTTGGCGTCTGCGCCCACCGTGCGGCGGATGAGCTCGAGACCCGCCGTGATGTTGCCCCACTGGTCACTGCCGCCCATCTGCAGCGTCACCCCCTCGCGCTTGTACAACTCGAGGTAGTCGTGCGCCTGCATGAGCATGTACGTAAACTCGGTGTACGAGATGCCCGTCTCGAGCCGCGACTTCACCGAGTCCTTGGCCATCATGTAATTGATGGAGAAGTGCTTGCCCGTATCGCGCAGGAACTCGATGAGGCCGATGCCGCCCAGCCAGTCGAGATTGTTCACCAGCTTCGCGCCACGCGGTCCGTCGAAATCGAGGAAGCGTGCCAGCTGCCCACGAATGGCCTCGGCGTTGGCGTGAATGGTGTCCGCGTCCTGCAGATTGCGCTCACTGCTGCGGCCGCTGGGGTCGCCAATCATGCCCGTCGCGCCGCCCACGAGGCCGATGGGGCGGTGCCCGGCCCGCTGCAGGTGCACCAGTCCCATGATGGGCACGAGGTTGCCCACGTGCAGGCTGGACGCGGTGGGATCGAAGCCCACATAGGCGGAAACGGGGCCGGCGGCGAGGGCCGCGGGCAGCCCCTCAGTGTGCTGCGAGATCAGCTCGCGCCAGGCGAGTTCGGAGAGCGGGGCAGGAAGCGTGGACATCACAGAAAGATAACCGCCCCGTGGTACCGAACACGGGGGTGACGTGTAGCTTCCAGACGGTATGCCATCGTCTTCGATTCTTTCGCGCCGCCCCTGGCTGGGCTGGCTGCTGGTGGTGGGGGGACTCTGCGGCGCCATCGGCGCCGGCGCCGTGGCGGGGGCCTGGGCGGTCATCTGCCGCAACGGACGCTGCCCCTCCATCGCCGCCCTCGAGGCCTATGTGCCGCGGCAGACGTCCAAGGTCTATGCCGCCGACGGACGTTTCATCACCGAGCTGGGGCTCGAGCGGCGCACCCTCATGCGCCTGCAGGACATTCCCAAACATGTCCGCGACGCGATTGTCATCACCGAGGACAAGCGCTTCTACAGCCACAACGGCATCGACTTCATTCGCATTTTCGGCGCCCTGGCGCGCAACGTGAAGGCGGGAAGCTATGTGCAGGGCTTCTCCACCATCACCATGCAGCTCGCGCGTAACGTCTTCTCCGATCGCATTTCCCGTGAGAAGACCCTGCTGCGCAAGATCAAGGAAGGCCGGGTGGCCACGGCCATCGAGCAGCGCTACAGCAAGGACAAGATCCTCGAGCTGTACCTCAATCAGGTCTATCTGGGCAACGGCGCCTACGGGGTGGAGACCGCGTCGCAGCGCTATTTCGGCAAGAGTGTGCGCGACGTCACAGTGGCCGAAGCCGCCGTGCTGGCCGGTCTGCTCAAGGGGCCGGAGCGCTACAACCCGCGGCGCTTCCCCGACCGCGCCATTCAGCGCCGCAATACCGTCATTGAACTCATGCGCCGCGCCGGCGCCGTCAGCGCCGCCGATGCCTCGCTGGCCAAAGCCTATCCGCTGCAGTTGGCCGAACGCACCGAATCTGGTGACGTGGCGCCGTATTTCGTGGAATGGGTGCGACAGGTGCTCGAGGAAGAACTCGGCAACCGGCTCTACAACGAAGGCTTCAAGGTCTACACGTCCCTCGACGTGGACATGCAGACCGCGGCCGAGCGCGCGCTGGAGAATCAGCTGCAGGCCATTGAGGCCGGGCGTCACGGCGCGTACAAGCACCTGACGTACGAGGCCTACCTCGCGCGCAGCGCGGAGGGCGGTGAGCGCGGTGCGGCCAATTCGCCGTATCTGCAGGGCGCCTTTGTGGCCATCGATCCGCGCAGCGGCGCGGTGCGAGCCATGGTGGGTGGTCGGGACTTCGGCGACTCCAAGTTCAATCGCGCCGTGCAGGCGCTGCGTCAGCCGGGCTCCACGTTCAAGCCCATCGTGTACGCGGCGGCCATTCATGAGGGATTCAGTCCGGCCACCGTGGTGGACGACTCACCGATCTCCATGGACCAGCTGAACGGCGAAACGTGGACGCCGCAAAACTACGATCTCAAGTTCCAGGGCGATCTGCCCCTGCGCAAAGCGCTGTATCAGTCGCGCAATCTGCCGGCCATTCGCACGGGCATGGCCATTGGCCCCGACGCCGTCACGAGCATGGCGCGTCGCTTCGGTCTCACCACACCCATTCCGCCCTACCCGTCCATGTACATCGGGGCGGCCGACGTGTACCCGCTGCAGATGGTGAGTACCTACAGCGTGTTTGCCAACCTCGGGCTGCGCACCACGCCGCACGCCATCGTACGCGTGGAAGACAGCAAGGGCGAGGTGGTGTGGAAGCCCAAGCTCGTGCGCGAACCGGTGCTCTCGCCCGAAGAGTCCTGGCTCATGGTGAGCATGATGAAGGACGTGGTCATACGCGGCTCGGGCGCGCGCGTGTGGAGCAGCGGCTTCCGCGTGCCCGCCGGCGGCAAGACCGGCACCACCAACGATGGCGCGGACGTGTGGTTCATTGGCTACACGGCCGACCTCGTGGCCGGCGTGTGGATGGGCTTTGACAAGCCGCAGAAGATCAAGAGCAACGCACAGGGCGGTGAGCTGGCCGCGCCGGCCTGGGCCGCGTTCATGACCGAAGTGTACCGCCGCAAGCCGCAGCCGCCCGACTGGCCACGGCCCGACGGTGTCATCGTGCGACAGATTGACGTCGCCACCGGACGCCTCGCAAACAGCAGCTGCATGAGCAATGTGGTGACGGAGTTCTTCGTGCAGGGCTACGAACCCACCGCGACGTGCACCGATCCACCGGGCCACTCGCCATTCACCATGGACAGTGCCCGCGCGCGTGTGCAGCGCGATACCACCAACCCCTTCCGCCTGCCGCCGTTGTGAGTGCCGGCGCGCGGGCCGAGTTGACCGGGGCGCGCGGCACGCTGTATACGGCCGACTGGGTACTGCCGGTGGTGTCGCCGGCTCTTCGCGACGGCGCCGTGTTGGTGGAGGACGGCCGCGTGGCTTGGCTTGGCCCGCGGCAGGCCGCGCCAGAGGGCGAACTCATTCGCCATGTCGCGCTCGGCACCGCCGTGCTCATGCCGGGCCTGGTCAATGCGCACACGCATCTCGAGCTCACCGTACTGCGCGGATGTCTCGAGGGCCTCGATTTCCGCGACTGGCTGCGCGCCATCACGTTGCTGCGCCGTGATGTCCTCAAGCCGGAGGACCTGCTTGATGCCGCGCGTGTGGGCGTGCTCGAAGGACTGCGCCACGGCATCACCACCTACGGCGATTGCACCGACTCGGCGTGGCCTCTGACCGCCATGCGCGAACTGGGTGTGCGCGGCATCGGCTACGTGGAAGTGTTTGGCCCCGACCCCGCGCAAAGCCGTGATGCCATGACCGGCTTGCGGGACCGCGTGGCCGCGCTGCGCGAGCACGATACGGCCCTCGTGCGCACCGGCGTCTCGCCGCACGCCCCGTATACCGTGTCTGCCGCGCTCTTTCGGGCGGTGGCCGACCATGCCCTGCACGAACAGCTGCCAGTGGCGGTGCATGTCGCCGAGAGCCAGGCGGAGACCGATTTTGTGGTGCATGGCACGGGCCCGTTTGCCGAACGTCTGCGCGCACGTGGCATTGCGGTGCAGGCAGCCGCTGCGTCGCCGATGGCCCTGCTTGATGACACCGGACTCCTGCGCGCGCGGCCGCTGCTTGTTCACGCCGTACACGCAAGTGACGATGATCTGGCGCGCGTGTCCGCGCACGGCGCGGGCATCGTGCATTGTCCCGTTTCCAATGCCAAGCTCGGGCAGGGTGTGGCACCGCTCGACCGCATGCTCTCGCGCGGCCTGGCGGTGGGTCTCGGCAGCGACTCGGTGGTGAGCAACAACCGCATGCACCTGCTGGACGAGGCGCGGCAGGCGGTGCTGCAACATGCCCTGCGCGCCGAACGTGCCGACTCGCTGCCCGCGGCCGATGCCTTGCGCCTGGCCACTCTGGGCGGCGCCGAAGCCATGGGGTTGAGCGCGCAGGTTGGTGCGCTGGCCGTGGGCAGGGCGGCGGACCTGGCGGCCTTTGCGCTGCCCGATACGCTGGGCCCGGTGTACGACCCGGCCGTGACGCTCGTGCATGCCCTGGCCGGCCGCGCGGAGGCGTCGCTGGTGTGCGTGGCCGGCCGTGAACTGATTCGTGACGGGCTCGTGACGGGCGACGCAGCGGCGCAGCAGGCGGGATGGTACGAGCGCCAGCAGGCGGCCGGTCTGCGCGTCACGACACAGTTGGCACAGTGGCGGGGGCGGGTGCCGTCGTGGTAGACTTCAGTATGCGTCTCGCGCAACCGCTGCCCGTCTCCGCCAGAAGGAGAACCCGCCCGACAGGCGGGAGGGCCGTGGTTGTGCATCGCTGTCCGCCCTGCTGAAACACCAGAGAATCCCCGCTGCATGTCGGTCGGCCCGCGCGTCGATGATATCAGCGGGGATTTGGTTTTCGCAGGGTGTCGCAGTTTGAGGGTCGCGGGTCGCGGTTCTGGTGGTGTGGTGGTCCCAAGGGTTGCACACACACTCGAGCAGGGAGGGGAGGGCGTGATTGCTGGCTGTCTCGCACTGAACGCATCGTACGAACCACTCACGATGGTGCCGCTGCGGCGCGCACTGCGTCTCGTCATCGACGGCAAGGCGGAAATCGTGGAGGCCGACACCGGCGCGCCCGTGCGCTCGGAGAAACGGCAGTTTGTCCGTCCCGCGGTCATCCGACTCACCAAGTACGTGCACGTGCCGCGGCGCTTCCGTCGTCAGGTGACGAACACCTTTTTGTTCGCGCGCGACGACTACCAGTGTCAGTACTGCGGCCGGCACGCCAATGTGCTCAAGCCGCGTGAATCGCTCACGCGCGATCATCTCATTCCCATGTCGCGTGGCGGCACGAATGAGTGGACCAACGTGGTGACGGCTTGCAGCAGCTGCAACACGCGCAAGGCCAACCGTATGCCTCACGAAATCGGCATGCAGCCACTGCACGCGCCCACCGAGCCGCATTTTGTGCATCTGTCGTGGGCGGTACGTCGTCTCACGCCCATTCAGGCCCGCTACATTCGCACGTTCTACGGCGAAGAGACGCTGCGCGAACTCGAGAAGATCGAACACGGGCCAGCCGCCACCACGGCCTGACCCGCAATCAGAACTGCAGCACGCCGGTGCGGGCCTCAAGGCGCCGCACCTCTCCTCCCAGAATACGCGACGCCAGCGTGCGCAGTCCGCGCGTCAGCGCCGACGCCGGACTGCGTTTCCCGCGGACGGCGGGATTGGCTTCCCCCTTGAGCCAGCGCTCGAGTTCATCGAGATCGCTCACCTCCAGCGCGCCCACTTCGGCCTGCACCAGCACATAGCCGCGCTGACCACGACGAGGCGCCGGCAGTGGTGGCAGAAAGGCCAGCTCACTGGCCGCGCGGGCGTCGGCAAAACGCAGATAGCTGCCCAGATTGGTGACGCGCTCGCCCACGATGCGCGCCACGTTGTAGCTGCGATCCACCACATCGTATTGCACGATCACATCCCACTCCGCGCGGCCGCGCACATCGTCGAACCATCGACCCACCGTCCAGATTTCCGTGCGCACGTGAATGCGCGCCGGAAAGCCATTGCGCAGCAGGGCATCGAAGTCCCGATCGGTGAGTACGCCGCGCACGGCCACCAGCGGCGGGTAGGAGGTGGGGGTGACGCGGATGTCGATTTCGGGGCGTGACTGACCACGGGCTGCTGCCGGGAGTCCCAGCAGCAGCCATGCACTCAGCAGGAGGCGCACCCAGAGGTGCCGCATCCGCTGCGTCGCGGGTCCAGTCACACCGAGGCCGGTCATGCGCCGTCAGAACCGCCGCGACAGACGCACGTACACATTGGGCGAAAGACCACCCTGAGACACGGCCTGCGCGATGTACACGCCGAAGTCTCCGAAGTCGAAGCCGCCGCCGATGTCGGTACGCCAGGTGTCAAAGCCAGGCACGGAGTTCTTGTCGAAGACCAGCGGGCCGAGGTCGGCGTTCGGAATCGAGCTCGGGCTCGGCCGGTCGATCAGCCAACCACGTCCCGTGTTGGCAAACACCACCCAGGCACCATCGGCGCGCACGCGACCCAGGCCCCAGCGACGATCGCCGTAGTCGCTGTCGTCGCCGAAGAGATTGATGCGGAAGTCCCCCTTCCACTCCGCCTGCAGCAGGGCCATGCGCTCACACTGCGCGGGCCGACCGAGCGAGGCATACATCTCCTCACTGCCCGTGGCGCAGGTGCCCACATCGCTTGTGCCGTTCATGCGACGGAAGTCGAAGCCCGGCAGCGCGTCAATGCCACTGACGGAGAAGCGGCGCTGCACGGGCAGGGGATCGCCGTTCACCCAGCCACCGAACACCGCGCGCAGGTTGAGCTGCGCGTTGGGGCCGAGGCGGTTGTAGCGACGCAAGTCGAAGAAGGCGCGTGAATAGGTCACGCCCTCGTTGAGCGGAATGGGCGTGGTGCCCGTGGGCAGCGGGCGCACGCCGGGCGTGAGTTCACCCATGGTGTCGTAGGTGCCCGTGCCGCGCTCATACTCGCCACGCAGGAACCAGCCACTGCGCGGACGCTGGGAGTTGGTGCGCGTGTCGAACACGGCGCTCAGGGTGAAGCGCTTGAGCACACCCTCGTCGGCCGTGGGATTGCGGCGCCAGGCCAGATCGGAATTGAAGAGCGTCCAGGGATCGCGTGCCGGACGCGCACTCCAGCGCTCCTCGCCATAACTCGCGCGCAGTTCACTGGCCTTGCCGGCAAAGAGCGCCACGTAGCCCTCTCCACCATGCCGCTGCCAGTAGTCGCGGTAGTCACGCGTGAAGAGGAAGCTGTTGAGGCCCACTTCGGTTTCGGTGAGCTGCCACTGTTCCATGGCATCCACCACGTCGAAGAGCTTGCCGCCAAGGGCCACGCCGGCGCGGTTGCCCTGCCGCACTTCGAGCAGCGCCTGATGGCCGAGGTTCTCACGCTTCCACTCGATGCCATCACCGGTACGGAAGATGCCAAACACCTCGGCCCGCACCCGCGTGTCTTCCGCGCGCAGACGGAAGCGCGGCCCCACGAGAATGGGGAGGCCTTCCACGCGATTGTATGTGTGTGCCGTGGTGACGAAGAGCTGACTCTCGGCGCCGTTCTCCCGATCGTCGCGCACCCAGCGGGACCAGCGCGCAAAGAAGTCGGTTTCGGCAATCAGCGTGTCGGCATCTTCGCGGTAACGGTAGCGCGAGCTCCACACGCGAATGTCGCCCACGACATTGGGACGCTCGGGCGCTTCGAAGGTGCCGCCGAGCACGGTGAGCGACTTCTCGAGTCGCGCGCCGTCCTGCAGAAACACATCGCCGTTGAGCACCACAACGTCGCCGTAGACCACGCCCGCCAGGCGCGCGTTGCCATTGAGGACGGCGAGGTCGCCGCGCACGGTGTCGGCGGCGGCGAGCGTGAAGTCTCCGCGCACGCGCCGCGTGGACGGGGCATTGAAGACACGCGTGACCTCGAGTGCGACATCCCGGGGCACGGACCCCAGGCGCCCGGCGCGCTGCGCGGCACCGGTGGACGGGGACATCGCGACACCGGACATCGCGGCGGCCAGCAGTGCCGCAGATCTGAGCACCGTACGGGCCATGGCTTGCTTCATCGAAAGCTCCTTCAAGGGTTCGCGCTACGGCATGGCAGGCCGCGTACCACCGGGCCACTGCCCCACACCCACGACCGCTGTCGCAGCGCAAGTGACGGCAATATCACTGTTTAGCCACTCTCCGCGCGACCTCCTTGGCCGAGCCCTGCTCACAATTCCGAGGACAAACCCGTGTCGGACTGAAACGCCGCGCAGGCACGGACAGCGACACGCCCCCAAACCGTTTGAACGTCGACCCCGACCCCAACCCTGACCCCGACCCCGACCCCGACCCC